>CAINDV010000700.1 GCA_903847485.1 uncultured Verrucomicrobiota bacterium | reverse complement strand
GCCCGGCTGGGCGAGGTCGGCGGCACGCTGGATCGTGCGTAAAGGTGCGGCCTGGGTGCCGGGACTGGCGTCGCTGCCGGTGATGGAGACGTGGAACTCGGTGGCAGGCAAAGCGCGCAAGGCCAGCGGTGTTGCGACGAGCAGTAGGAAGAGGGTGATAGGCAGGTGTTTCATGAATTGACTCGGGTTCTGGAGATTGCGTTGTTTTGAATCAATCACGGGCGTTGCTGCGGCTTCATCATGGTGAGATTGGCTTCGGCGAAGTTCTTGCCCATCAGCGCGAAGGTCTTCGCGCAGCCGAGGTAGTGGTAGCCGGCATTCGACGCGCCGCGCTTCCAGAGGGCCGCTTTGGCGGGGCTGATGAGGTCGGCCTCGAATTTCTTCAGGTATTCGTTCTTCTGCGCATCGGTCATGTGGCCGTCTGCGTTCGGGTGGTCCTTGTGCTTCGAGTCGAGAAACCAGCGCATCTGGTTGACCTTTTCGTGCTTGTCGGCAATGGCCCCGAGTTCATCGGACCAGAGGGGCGCGGTTTGCACGGCGACGACATTGCCCTTGAATTCGGGCATGGCCGAGGGCGCCGCCATCGCCCGTCGGAACGCCAGCATATCCACCGACTCGTCCTTGAGCCCGCCAACCCCCATCACGCCAATCACGAATGGCAGGTTGGGAGCGGCCAGATCTTTGCGCAGGTCTCGGATGAAGTGGGCGAGCAATTCCGAGTAGAGGTCGAAGCGGTCCGGCTGGTTGTGCTTCGGATAGACATGTCCATCAACCATGTCGTTGAATCCCTGAAGCCAGGCAAAGCCCGCGAGTTCATAGCCCTGCGCGGCATCGTAATCCGGAATCACCCGCTTCGGGTCGGCCAGCACCTTTTTCACGTGCTCCATCATCAGGCGGTAATAAACCCCAGTGGCCTTCGTCTTCTCGACTTTCCACTGCTCGAAATCCTTCGGGATGCCATGCCCTTCCTGCTTGGGGTAGTTCTCCCGCTGGAACGAACTCAGTTGATACGGCCCCGCGCTCGGCGGGCGGAAATCCGTGTGCAGGCTCTTGCCGCCCCACGCCGCCTTGATGATGAGCACCGGCTCGTCCAGCGCCGCATCCATGGTGAGGCCGAAGGTGAACTCCGGCCCGATCTTGTCGCCGGGCTTCGTGGGATCCAGCCCCCACATCGACCCATAGCCTGCGGTCAATTTGCCAGCGATTTCGAAGTTCTTCTCTCCGGTCAGATACGAAATCCAGGCGCCATCGCACACCGCCGGCTTGCCGTCGGCGCCCCGCATCATCTTGAGCATCGGCACGGTCGCCGGATCGTCGCCGATGTAATCAAAGGTGCTGACATTCGCCGGTCCTTCCATGTTCGACTGGCCGGCGAGTATGAAGACCCTGAGCGGTTTCGCTTCCACGCCGACGGCGGCGAAAAGCACGGTTGTCAGGAATGTGGCGATGCGGTTCATGGTATTTATTTGTTGGTTCGGGATCACTTCCCGATTTGATACGGATGAGTTCCGGGTAATCTGTCAGGATTGCAAAGAAAGTCTTTTGTGCGAAGGCCTGTGCAAGAGCCGGTGACCGGACCGGAGGGCGGGGAAAAAGGGGTTGTAAAGGCGAGGTGTTTGCGCGTGGGACAGCTATGTTGTGTCACTGAAATGGGGTTACCTCAGCCGGGCCGCCGTCCGGCGACAGATTGCCCGCGATGTCGCGGGCCTTGACGGTGTAGCGGTAGGTGGTGCCGGGTTTGACGGCATCGTCCATCCAACTGTTGAAGACGGCCGACACGTCTGCGATCCGTGTGCCATCCCGGAAGACCTGATAGCCGGCGACGGCGTGGTTGTCGGTGGAGGGTTCCCAGGACAGCG
>CAINDV010000699.1 GCA_903847485.1 uncultured Verrucomicrobiota bacterium | reverse complement strand
AGGCGCTCGCGGATGTTCGTGATGGCGACTTCATCCAGCGAGCCGGTGGCTTCCTTGCGGTAGCGGGCAATGAATGGGACGGTGCCGCCCTCGGCGAAAAGCTTCGCGGTGGCGGCGACCTGGCGCGGCTGAAGTTTCAGCTCGCTGGCGACTTTGAAAATGTAGGCTTCGTTCATGCGATAAACGGGCCGGCTTTGTAGTGAAGTGGCCGGCGGAAGTAAAACTGTTTCCAGAACACTTTCCCAATGGCGGCGAGGACACGCAAACTTGGACGCGGAAGACTCCATCCGCTGTACGGAGGGAGTCCCCTCGGGATGTGCGAGCAACGCACCACCGATGCCTGTTATGCAAGGAACAATTCCCAGTCCGCGATCCGGGGCTGGTTGCGGATGAACTCCGTCATCGGGAGTTCCTTCGGCGCGCGGGGGACGCGGAGCAGCTTCAAACCAGCCTCGTGCGGCAGGCGGTCGGCCTTGCGCTGATTCACATCCTTCGCGGACCAGACAAGATTCTCCCAGGCATCTTGACCGCCGCGCGATCGCGGCACGACATGGTCGAGGTTGCCCTCGTCGGGATGCAGGAGGCGGCCTGTGTATTGACAACGGTTGCCGTCGCGCTCGCGGATGCTTCGGGCGCAAAGCTTCGGGCGCTTCTTCGGCACCTTGGCGAAGTTTAACGCCACGATGACCGTCGGAACGCGGATGGGGCCACGCACCGTGCGGACGGCTTCGTCCTGCGCACGGATCGGCAGACGAATCCACTCGTCCCAAGTCACCGGGCGGATGTGCTCTTCGCGCTCGATCTCCAGGCCGGTGGCCACATTGGTGGCCATCTGGCAGAACGCCTCGGCCGGCGTGCGCACGTTGATGGCCTGCCAGTGGCGGTTGAGCACGAGCACGGTCGCTTTGTTCAGGATTTCGGTCATAAAGCTGTTGTGGTGTTTGTTCTTGGTTGAATGGCTGCCTCGCCGGGAATCGCACCTGGACCTCCGGTGTCAGAGACCGGCACGGTGCTGGTTACGCCACGAGGCATTGCAAAATGGTCGCCTGGGAAGGTTCTGCCCCCTCGATTTCTGGGTGTAGGCCAGACGTGATCCTATTTCACCACAGGGCGGTGATTGGCTGCCTCGCTTGGACTTGCACCAAGACTGTCGGGGTCAAAACCCGGTATGCTGCTGTTACACCACGAGGCAAAATGATTGGTGGAGCCGGAGGGAGTTGCACCCTCACCAAACCGGATTAAAAGTCCGGTGCCGGTCTGCTGTGGCTTCGACTCCAGAAATTGGTGGGCGAGAGGACTTGCACCTCCAAGGCTCACAGACTCTCGATCTGTGGGGTCTGCTATTCCCGCTGAACCACTCTCCCAAAAACCGGTGCTCCCGGACGGAATCCCACCGGCAACCTCAGCCTTCGGAGGGCTGCGCTCTGATAATTGAGCTGCAGGAGCAAAAAATGGAGCCTCCTGCCGGTGCTGCCCCGGCACGACTTGCTTACAAAGAAAGCCTGCGGGCTGCCGCGAGGAGGCGGAATGGTCGCAGTCTCCAGTGCTGCCCTGGGCACGGCAGGCGTATGAAATCTGCCTGAGACCTGGCTCGACTGCGTGGCTGGCTCAAGGCCAACTTGCAGTGCGATTGATTGCGCCTCCGGGGACCGCGATCCGCTCGAACCCGCCTCGTTCCCCGTAGTTCTGACGCCTGGTTCGGCTTATTTGCGGAATATTCCACTTTTTTGAGGGATGAGTCGCGTGGCAGACGTTTACCATGTGAACGCAATCGCAGAGAGCCTGCGATTAACGAACCTTGATTGAAAAACTGGAAAACTGAACACTGGAAACACAATATGAACATGCAACGGAACACAATGGCCGTCTCTTACCGGAGCGGCGATTCCCGCGAGTTGAAAACAATGTGCGCGGCGCTGCTGGCCGCGGTGATCGCCGTCCCCACCGTCCACGCCCAAGCGGAGGATCCGCCGCCTGCCAAAGCTTGGTCAGTAGGCAGCGAAAAGGGTGGACGCCTTTACAGCATGAGTTTCGAGGGCGGGCTCATCCGCTACTTCAAGCCACTCTGGACGAAGGCCTTTACCAACGACAACTTCCTCATCACCGCTTCGGCTGAACTGGTGGAATTGCCGGCGTTTCAGATGCGCGATATGACGCTGCCCGAACTGGCGCGGTCCATCGCTTTCCTCAGCCAGGGCGCGCTCACCGTCGAAGTGGTGGAGCGGAATGATAGCCTGCCCGGGAACATCTGGCGGGTAGCCCGGCCATCCAAGGAGGTCTTGTCCCACGCCGCCAAAATGCGCGCCGTGGCGGCCCCGCGTCTCTTCGCGAACGAGGACACGCTTGCCCGTTTCCTCAAAGACGCCAAAACGGCGCAAAGCAAGATGTTGGAGATCTCGTACTATCTGAAGCAGGTTGAGAACTCGACGCCGTTGATCGGGACCGAGATCATGCCGCTTGAGGGGCAGCGAGTATTCGTGCTGGTTGGGACCGAAGAGGGCATCTCCGGACTGGAAAGCCTCATTAAGGCTGCCGAGCAAACGGCGGCGGAGCCGGTCAAGGAAGCCAAGAGTGGGAAATGATTCTACCATTGCGCCGGAGTCTGATCTCCTGATGGCCATGGACAGCGGCACCAATGAAGGCCGTGTCGAGCCTGCGCTGGCAGACTGGACCCGCCGCCTGGCCCAAGGCGATGAGGATGCGTGGCGGTGGTTTCACCAGCGCTATTATTTGCCGCTCTTGCGCTATGCCTCTCAGCGCACGGGCAATCCATCGAACGCCAGCGAGATCGTGCAGCAGGGCTACTTGCGGGTAGCGCGTCACATCCGCCCTTTCGCCGCCGAAGGGGACTTTTGGAACTGGCTTTGTTGCGTGGTGCGCTGCGCGGCGGTGGACCACGGGCGCAACGCCTCGCGCCGCATGGTCCTGCTGGAAAAGTTGGCCCATTGGCGTGCGGCCCAGGCCCTCGAGGACGCGCAGTGGCCTGCCGCCACCCAACCCGCTTCCGCCCTCGTCGAGGAGGCCTTGGGCAAACTTCCCGGCGACGAAGCCGCCCTGTTGCGCCGCAAATACTGCGATGGATGGTCCACCCAGGAATTGGCTGCGGAGCACGGCACAACCCCCAAAGCCATCGAAAACCGCCTCGCTCGGCTGCGCGAACGTCTGCGAGAAATCATCCTCCAGATCCAATGAAACCCATCTCTGATCCTTCCGATCCATTCCGAGAAATGCTCACGGACGACGCCGCACACCTGCCCGCGATGGCGGCACAAGCCGCCCGCGAGTTTCGCGCCCGGCGCGCCCAGCATCGCCGCCGGCTGGCGCAGGCCGCACTCGTTGCGCTTCTGGGCGTGTGCTGCTGGCAAACCTTCCATTTCATTCGTTCGGTTCCAAAGGAAGGCGACCTTGCACAGAACGCCATCCAGCAGCCGGCCCCCACCCGACCAGGAAACTTCGTCATGGTCCAGACAATGGAAGAAGCCATTGCCAAGCCGTTGCCACCTCCTCCGGGAGCCACTCAGGAGCAGAAAGACCTCCTCGAAGCGGCCCGCGGATTGCCGCTGCTGCTGGTGATGCATGATTCAGGCAAGCCGCCGCGAATTCTGGTCCTGGAGCGGTAAAGGGGCCATCACACTTGCACTACCGTTGTGTCAATAGTGAGGACTGACACTTGCACTTGCACGAAAAAGCGAATTCCTGTCAAGCCATTTTGAAGAGCAATTGGCAATACGCCGGCCGCACAACGACTCATTTACAAAATCATGAACCCAACGACTCCAAATCCCAAACCCGCACGCACGCTTTCTCGCCGTGCTCCATTCCTCGCCGCAGCGGCATCACTCCTCCTCGCCGCCTGCCTTCCCTGCGCCGCGCAGCGACCCGAGTCTGAAACATCGCCTCCTTCCCCTGCCGCACCCATTGCGGTGGATAAGTCACTCGCTGATATAAACAGACGGATCGCCACGGATAAAATCAAGGCGTTGGAAGCTTACGTTGCCGCCAATCCCAACGCCAGTGATGTCAGGGAGGGACTGATGCATATCTTCATGTCCTACCGCGACGGGCTCGGGGATAAGGCCCGCGCGGTGGCCACTCTGGAAAGGCAGTATGATTTCCTTGCCGCCAAAGCCGACGCCAGTGAACTCAAGGAGGGACTGCGGTTTCTCTTCCAATGCTACGTCGGGATCGAGGACGAGGAGCGGGCGATGGCTATTCTGGAAAAAGAGCATGCCCTTCTCGCCCGAGGCGCGGATAGCGACTTGGGAGCCCTCTGGGAAAATCTCCGGGACTGGGTTTACCGTCTCATGAAATCCAAGCAGGAGGTAAACGTGGCCAAGGCCAAAAGCATCGTCGCACAGGCTAGGAAGGAGCTCGCCGGGCATCCCAATGCCGGGGGGAAAGCGCAGATGTTTGCAGAACTCGAAGGGATGCTCACCCCGGCCGTCATCGGCGGCACTCTGGAGATCGCCTTCACCGCACTTGATGGGACCAAGGTGGATCTCGCCGCCATGAAAGGCAAAGTGGTGCTGGTGGATTTTTGGGCCACCTGGTGCGGCCCTTGTGTCGCCTCGCTGCCAGGGATCAAGGCCGCCTATGACAAGTTTCACGACAAAGGTTTCGAAGTCATCGGCATCTCACTCGATGGGGCTGGGGACAAGGCCAAGGTCGAGAGCTTCCTCAAAAACAAAATGCTGCCGTGGCCCCAGTCGTTTGACGGCAAAGGATGGAGCACCCCGCTGGCTGTCAAATGCGGCATCACTGCCATTCCCGCCACCTTCCTCATCGGCAAGGACGGCAAGATCGTTGCCACCCATGCCGGTGGCGAGGAGTTGGAAGCCAAGTTGGCCGAACTGCTCAAGTGAAACCTCCCTGCGCGACGATTTAACCAAACTCCATCCAAGCCACCGCGTCCTATGAAAATCATTCTTTCCTCCCTCCTCATCGCCGCCTGCCTTCCCTGCGCCGCCCAGCAACCCGTTCCAGAAATTCCTCCACTTTCCCCTGCCGCGTCCGCTGCGGACGCGGATTCGGTCGCCGGTATCCTCAAACACTTCGACGCGGAGAGACTCAAGGCTCTCAAAGCCCTCCTTGCCGCCAACCCCAAAGGCAAGGAAGCGGAAGCGGTCCGGGCGGAACTCGCCACCTGCCGCGAGACAGCGTTGTTCGAGGCCCAGAATCACGCCGCCCATTACGACAAGAAAGGTGACTTCGCCCGTGAACTCGCCACGCTGGAAGCATCCTATGACGCCATGGACAAGGGTGCGGTCGGCGATCTGGACATCGCTTTGCAGAACATTTCTCAGCGTTTGCGTCTTCTCACGGGCAACAGACTCGTGGCGGACCTGGAGAAAGCCAAGGTGGTGCTTGAGCAGGGAAAAAAGGATTTCCATTGGGATGCGGCTCCCGAGAAGGGTCGACAACTCGACCTCCTCGCAGAAAAAATAACGCATCCAGGTATCGAAACCACACCGGAGATCGCCTTCACCGCGCTCGACGGGACCAGGGTGGATCTCGCCGCCATGAAAGGCAAAGTGGTGCTCGTGCTCTACAGGCTGACCGAGCCCGATATCGATGGCGACGAGATGCTCAGACACACCAAGGCCGCGTATGGGAAGTTTCACGCCAAAGGCTTTGAGGTCATCGACATTCCGCTCGATAAGGACAAAGCCACGGTGGAGAGCTCGATCAAAAGGGATAACCTCCCCTGGCCGGTGGCCTTTGACGGCAATAGCTCGGACTCGCCTCTCGCCGTAAAGAACGGCGTCAAGACCCTCCGTTACAGCTTCATCGTCGGGAAGGATGGCAAAACCGCCATCCGCTGGCTGTGGGGCACCGAGTTGGAAACGGTGGTGGCGGAACTGCTCAAGTAACTCCCCAATGTGCCTCACCTACTTCACTCATTTCAATCAAAGCAACTACCGATGAATCCAATAAATCCAAAAATTGGTCGGCGTGGGGAGACTTGCACTCCCAAGGTTGCTCGAGTTTGAGCCGAACTGGTCTGCTATTCCCGATTTACCACACTCCGGTCGGCGACCAGGGACTTGCACCCGGAAGGCGCGGCGATGTTAAGTCGCCGGGATCTGCTATTCCCGCTGAGGCCAGTCGCCGCGAAATGGAGGGCATGAAGGGACTTGCACCCCCAAGGCTGCCAGATTCTAAATCTGGACCCTCTGCTATTCGGGTTGAACCACATGCCCGTGAGTTTGGGGCTCCCGGCAGGACTCTCACCTGCAACCTGGCGGTTCGAAGCCGCCCGCTCTGATACTTTGAGCTACGGGAGCATGGAAGTTCTGACGATGCGCCCGACTCGGAATTCCCGACCGCGTCGGCCGAAAGAGATACAAGGGGGAGAATCAGAAGGCAGAGGCATCCT
>CAINDV010000698.1 GCA_903847485.1 uncultured Verrucomicrobiota bacterium | reverse complement strand
TCCGTTACGGTTCGCTACGCTCACCTCCACTGCGCACTGGGAGCGGGGGGAAAGAAACGCAAACAACATCAACCAACATGCATCTGAGAGTACCAAATTCATTTCAGGACTTGACCGGGAAAGGGAATGGCGGAAGGCTGGAACCGGCGGAGCGGGGAGCGGAGTTGGTGATCATCGGTCGGTGGCAAGACGTTTGGCAGGCGCCCGGGGCGCACGATGGCCGAGGGAGATTGGCCGGGGTGCTACAGGGCCACTTCGGCGCGGCCGTGGGCGTGGAGCTTTTCGTAGGTCTGCTGGATGCAGGTGCGGACGGTTCCAGCCGGCAGGCTCATGGCCGCGGCAATTTGTTGGTAGGGGCATCCCTCCGCCAGGAGCTTCAACACTTCGCGCTCGCGCGGGGCCAGTGGCCCGACACCGCCCGGCGCTGCCGGTCGGGCGCGGAAGAAATCCACGATCTTGCGGGCGACGCTGCCGGAGATGGGCGAGCCGCCGGCGGCGACCTCGCGGATGGCGTCGAGCAATTGCTCCGGGGCGGTGCTCTTGACCAGGTAGCCGTGGGCCCCGGCGGCCAGCGACTGGAAGATGTCCTCGCTGTCCTCGTAGGCCGTGAGCATCAGGATGCGGGCCTTGGGCATCTGCCCGGCCAGGCGTGCCACGCATTCGATGCCGCTCAGGCCGGGCAGGCGGATGTCCATCAAGACGATGTCCGGGGCGTCCCCCGGCAGCCGCTGCAACGCCTCTTCGGCGCTGGCGCAGGTACTGTGACAGCGTAGGTCGGGCGCATGGTTGAGCAGCGTGGCCAAGCCGCGCCGCAGTGTGTTACTGTCCTCGACAACGGAAACCCTGATCTTCTTCATAGAGCGATGGCCGCTAATCCAAGGGCAGCCGGAAGGTGATTTGGGTGCCGTGACCGGCGCGGCTTTCGAGGTGGCACTCGCCGCCCAGTTCCGCCAGGCGCCGGCGCATGTTCTCCAGTCCCTGGCCCCGGCGGCCGGGTGTCCCGGCGGGGACGGCTTGCGGATCAAACCCGCGGCCATTGTCGGCCAGGCGCACGACGAACAGGCGGTCCTCCATCGCGCACCGCAGTTCGAGCCGGCTGGCGCCGGCGTGCTTGAGAACATTGTGCAGCGATTCTTTGACCCCAAGCAGCAGTCCGTGCCGGCGCTGAGGCGCCACGGGACGGTCCGGCATGGATTCATCCAGCGTGAAATGACAGGCCACGCTGGCCGGGAGCAGGATTTCCTCGGCGCGGCGGCAGAGGTAGTGGCTGAGGCTGTGGAGCGTGTCGTTCTTGGGGTTCACTGACCAGACGATTTCGTCAAACGCGAGGATGGTCTGACGGGCGACCTCGGCCACCTCGGCATTTTGCTGGCGGGAAGTGTCCGCCGCGGTGGCCGGTTTGGCGGCGAGGGTGCTCAGGATGGAGATGTGGGTCAGGTTCGCCCCGATCTCGTCGTGCAGGTCGCGGGCGATGCGGGCGCGCTCGCGATCCGTGGTCCGCAGGAGCTCCAGGCGTTCGACTTGGCGCCGATGCCGCCGCCGTAGCCACAGAATGATCCCGGCTACCAGCAGCCCAGTGAAGGACAACGGCGCCGCCACCCGGAACCACGCCATCTCCCACCAGTGCGGCTCGGCGGTCACCTCCAGCGCGGCGCCCGTCTCGTTCCAAACGCCGTCGCTGTTGCAGGCGGTCACCTCGAAATGGTAGTGCCCGGGCGGAAGTTGCGCATAGGTGGCCATCCGCCCCGCGCCGGCCTCGACCCAGTCCCAGTCCAAGCCGCGCAGCCGGTATTTGAAGCCGATGCTCTCCGGCTTCCGGAAGGCCAGTGCCGTGAAAACAAACTCCACCCGCTGTTGGTCGGGTGAGAGGCGCACATGCGCCCCGTCCTGGCCCAACTCGAGCGGCGCGGAAGCAGGGGGCACCGTCGGTAACCCGCCGGCCCCGTAGGCCGCCACGGTCTGGCCGTTGGCAGTGACCCGCTCAATCACCACGGGCGGCGGCTCCGGGTTCTGCTTGAGGTCGTCGGCATACACGACGGCCACCCCGGACTGCATTGCGAAGAGCAACCGGCCATCCGTGCCGCGTTGCGCGCCCGGCCAGAAGTTGAGGCTCGCCTGCAACCGCAGCAGCCCGTCATTGCGCCCATAGACCACCGGCCGGACCCGCGTGGCCTGCCCTGCCGCAACGTCCTCCAGATCCTTCTGGCGCACGCTGAAAATGCCCCGGTTGCCCGCGAACCACAACCGGCCGCGTCCGTCGGGCAGGAGGTTGCAGATATAGTCGTCGTGCAGCCCCTGGTCGGTCCGCCACTGGCTGAAACGCCCGGCTTTGAGCCGCCCAAGCCCCTGGCCGCCGTAGCCGATCCACAGGCTGCCGTCCGGCGTGCCGAGCAGACCCCGGATCTCGCTCGGCTCCGCCAGAGTGCCACCGGTTTCGTCCGTCACAGCCTCACCGCGCACCCGCAGCAAGCGGCGGCCGTAGGTTGCCACCCAGCAGTCGCCGGCGGAATCCGTTGCCAAAGCGATGACCGACCCGCCGCCGGAGGGCAGTGGGAAGGTCCGGAGCTGCCCGGCCTTCCGGCACTGCACGACCTCGACGCCTCTGGGTCCAATCCAAACCTCGCCGGAGGGGGTCACCTGCAGTGCGCCAACCTCATTGCTAGCCAAGCCGTTGCTTTGGTCGAGACTCTCGGTCACCGCTCCGTCTTGCCAGCGCTGCAACCCGGCAGTTCCCGTGCCGATCCAGACCCCGCCCCGGGGATCGGCAGCCACGCACTCGCTGCCGGATGCCGACCAAGCCTCATTAGGAGACAAAAGTGACCCAGCCTGACCTGCGCCGCGCACAAGTCGCCCGTTGGGCCAGATTATGGCCCACAAGATCCCCTCCGTGTCCTGGCAGAGCGACTGCACCGGCTCAAACGGGATCTCGGGACCGGTGGTCAGCAACTCGACCACCCTTGGCTTCAATTGATTTAAACCGCCGCCGCGCGTGCCAACCCACAAATTCCCCTCCCGGTCTTCCTGCAGGCCGAGGATGGTTTGTTGGGACAGAGGCACCGTCACCCCGCCTTGCTGATCGAACCGGAACAGGCCCGCCTTGGTCGTGCCGAGCCACAGGCAACCGGCCCGGTCTTCGCGTATGGCCGTAGGGATCACCTCGGGCACATCGGCCGGCAACGTGCCCAACTTCACCGGGGAACCGCCCTCGGCAACCTTCCAGAGTTGCCGCTCCCGGTATCCCCAGATTCCGCCTGCCCGGGCCCCGGCGATACGCTGGAACCCCTCTTTCCCCAGCGGGCGAAACCTGCCCTCTCGGAAGACGCCCACCCAATCCCCTTGGGCAAACCAGAGTTGGCCCGTCCCGTCCCTTGCCAATTGGCAAGGGCTGCCCTCGGGCAAGCCATCCGCCGCCGTGAACATCCGCACCTGCCCGTCGCAAATGCGCAAGACCACGCCGCCGATATAGGTCACCCACACCGCGCCTTCGGCGTCTAACACCATGAGGCGTTCCCCAGCGTCCCCGTCCCCCGCGATTTCCGGACCGACCACCATGGTCGTCACCCCCTGATCCAAGCAGAAGACCACTCCACGATCCTTGGAAACCCACAAGCGACCGCGCGGGTCGGCCAATATGGCCTTGACGTATCCGGCGGCAGTCCCGGGCGCTGTCACCGGAAATGGCCGGAACTGCACGCCGTCGAACCGCACCAAACCTGTCTTGGTGGCCACCCACACGAAACCGTCGGGCGTTTGGTCAATCCCCATCACTGTGTTATCCGGCAAACCCTCATCGGACTGCCAGGACCGCACGAGCCAGGGCGGACTCGTCGAAGCAGCCGGCGCGACCGCGGCAAGCGCCAGCAGGAGGCTCGCAAGCCAGCGCCAAGGAACGGGGCCTTTCATGCGACCGAACACAGGGGCAGCCTAAACTTTTCCGTGGCGTGATCAAGCGGCGAGGCGGTAAGGCAGAATCTGCGGGCCGGGCTGCTGGCCGGGCAGGAAATCGGCGCCCTAGCCCGCCTGGCCATCGAGGGCAAGGTGCTGCGCGGCAGCAGCCGGCACGATGGCAAGCCCTTGCAGTTGCTCTCCGCCGTGATGCATCACTTGCGCCTGACACTGGATTAGATGCCGCTTGCCGAGAAGAACAACGAAATCCCCACGCTCCCGCCGCTGTTCAAAAAAACCGCGCGCCCGCCCGGCACGTTGATCACCGCCGACGCCAGCCGCCGCCACCGGTTGCGCAACCTTATCCCATAATAGTGGCGAATCCGCCGTGCCCTGAACCGGTTTACCATCGAGTTAAAGGTCGAGGACTGCAAGTGGGGTAAGGCAAGTTCTGGAATAGAGACAACGCTGAACGAAGTCGGCCGCAATGAGTTCTGAGGCACGAACTCAAGTCGTTCGAGGGCCGAAGGCTTCGGTAAGCGCTGCCAGCGTCACTTGGCCAGCCAGCCATGCGATTGCCACCGGGCGTGGAGCGCCCGCCCTTGCGCGGCTGCATTCAGCGGTGGTTCGAGAAACTCGACCAAAAATCGGATGACGCCTTCGAGGGGTGGCGGCGGGGTCTTCAGCCCGGTCTTTCGCCAAAATGCCGACCAACCTCGAAGCTTGGCCGGGTCTTCTGCAAAGGAGAGCGTCAAGCCGACGGGCAGTCCGTTGGGGAAAGGAGTGCCGCGGCGTTCAAACGTCCCAGCGATGGCCTTGGCCAAGAGATCCCCCTCGAAGGGGAAGTTCTGCGCGACACCTTCGGAGACAAGCTCAGATCGG
>CAINDV010000697.1 GCA_903847485.1 uncultured Verrucomicrobiota bacterium | reverse complement strand
GTGCTGGCGCCCGCCGCGCTGCTGCAAGCCGACCGCCACCATTGGGGCATCGAGACGGGGCTGCACCTGCGCCTGGACGTCAGCGCCGGCGAAGACCGCAGCCGCGTGCGCCACCGCACCTCGGCGCTGAACCTGGCGATGCTGCGACGGGCATCGATCAGCGTGGCCGTGCATTGGATCCAGCGCGCCCGCCCCCGTCGCCACGCCACGACGAGCGGCTTCTTCGACGCGATGGCAGCTTGCCAGCAGCGCAAAGCCTTCTCCCTCGTAACCGCCCGTCATTCCAGCGCCCTGGCCATTTCATGAATCAGCCATACATGTGGTGGGACCAGACCATTAACCGGTGGCACGCCGAGGGCCTGCCCCGGGAGTTGCGCTTCAGCCAGGTTTTCGACATTGCCCGTTACTTCGGGCTCGACCCCTATCAGCAGTTCTGGTTCAGCACCACGGATGCGACCATGGAAGCCACGCAGCATCATGTCGAAGGCATGGTTTCCAACATGGACGACTACCTGCGCATCCGACCGCAGTTGTTTCCGGATCACGGTGCGGCCATTCGCGGCATGTCCTCGTGGGCTGGGCGGCTGGAGCGGGGCGAGGCCGTGGTGTGGAGCACGCTGGAGGGGTTCTTCTGGTTTCCCCGGACGCTCATGGGTTTCGAGAAAATGATGTATGCCTACGCGGATGAACCGGAGTTGTTGCACCGAATAAACCAGGATCTGTTGGAGTTCAACTTCAGTTTGCTCGACCGGATCCTGCCGGTCTGTGTGCCTACTTTCATGACCATCGCGGAGGACATGTCATATAACATGGGTCCCATGATCTCCAGACGCACCTTTGACGAATTCGTGGCCCCGTATTACCGCCAACTCCTGCCGCGGCTCCAGGAACCCCATATCCCGCTTATCATGGACACCGACGGCGATGTGACCCTGCTGGTGCCCGGGCTCGAGGAACTGGGCATTGCCGGGGTGCTCCCGCTCGAGCGCCAGACCGGCGTGGACGGCCTTAAGCTCCGCCAACAATTCCCCGACTTCCTCTTCATCGGCGACTTCGACAAGATGACCATGAACCGTGGCGAGCAGGCGATGCGCGCCGAATTCGAACGGCTCCTGCCCATGATGCTGGCCGGCGGGTTCATGCCCAGCATCGATCACCAAACGCCTCCCGGCGTTTCACTCGACCAATACCGGTCGTATCTGCGGTTGCTAGACGAATACACGGCCATGACGGGCTGAACCCCCATCCCACCCGGCGCAACGAACCTCCAATTCCATGGCTTTCATTCCCAAAGCAAATTCCTGGCAAGAGCAATCCATGAAAACCTCCTTCCGGTGCGCAACCGTCGCCGGTCTGGCCCTCATCGGGTTGGCGGCAGCAGCGGCCTCCCCATGCCCCCCCCTCACATCACCGATGGTTTCGGCTATGAACACAAAGACAAGACAGGGAACCCGAGCTGTTTGGGCGGGGGAGGAAGAGTATTTGCTTGGGGCGACGCAGGTGCCGGTGGTATTGAGCGCGGCGTTTGGCTACAGGGACATGGATGAGTGGCTTGATGTGGTAATGGGCAAGGCCGAGGGGCACATCTATACGCGTAACAGCAACCCCACCATCAAAGTTTTCGAAGAAAAGGCGCGCCTCCTGGAAGATGCGGAGGCGGCGACGAGTGCCGCATCGGGGATGGGTATTATCAGTTCAACCCTGTTTGCCCTCCTGGCCTCGGGCAACCGGGTCGTGTCGGTCAAGGACACCTACGGCGGAACCAGTGCGATCTTCAATGAATACATGCCGAAATACGGGATCGATACGGTCCAGTGTGACACGGCGGACCATGACCAGATTGAGGCTGAGATCGCCAAAGGTTGCACCCTGCTCTACCTGGAAACCCCGACCAATCCGACCACCAAGATCATCGATATCGCCCGGCTGTCGAAAGTGGCGCACGCCCAGGCGGCAGTGGTTGTGGTGGATAACACCGCGGC
>CAINDV010000696.1 GCA_903847485.1 uncultured Verrucomicrobiota bacterium | reverse complement strand
GGGTCCGGGTGCCGCACTTGGCCAGCCACTGGTTGGCCCGGGTGGCCCGGCGGATCGCGGCGGACTGGCAGGAGCTCTATGCCCCTCCGGTTTATCTGTTGGAGACTTTTATCGGCCCGGAACGGTTCCGGGGCGCTGGTTATCGGGCGGCCAACTGGCTCTACCTGGGGCTGACCGCCGGGTTGGGCAAGGACGCCCAGAGCCGCGTGCCCAATCGTTCGCGCAAGCAGTTGTAGGTCTATCCGCTGCGGCCGAACTTTCGCCGTCAACTCGGCGCGGAGGGTCATGTCTAAAAGCGACGCTCCCCAAGTGGTTGAACTAAGCGCCGCCCAACTGGAGGCGTTGTTGGTGAAGTTGGCCGGAGTCTTGCCGGCGGAGACTTAGGGACTCGGCCATAAACAATTCGCCATAGGCTCACTTCAAACCATGTAGGAGCCGACGTAAGGAGGCTTGGGAATCGCCGAAAACCCAGCCTCCTTACGTCGGCTCCTACAAGGCTTGGATAGAACCACCCCTTACGGATGCGAAGTTGGCGGCGAACACCAGTTCGCCGAGACACGGACGTGGACGCAGCGGCGGTAGCGGATAAAAGCCATGTGCCGACGGAAGTAACGGGCGGCGGTCAATTACCGGCTGCCCCTTTGCGCTCCCCGCCACCAGCCAGCCGCCACTCCACCTCCGTTCGATCGGTTCTCCGAATTGCCTTGCGCCGGCACCACGCATCATAGACAACAAGGCATGGGTGCATCTCGACATCAAGTTCCGCTAGACCGGCTGAAGAGGCGGAATTGCCCTTCAACTGGGACCGTATTGCTCCTGCTCCCGCGGGCAGAATTGGGGGCACAAGATGACGTTTGACCAACTTTTCCACGCCGCGACCGGCCACGCGCCCTACGACTACCAGCACCGCCTGGCGGTCGGCAGCGCGCCCGGTGTTTGTGCCTCCCAACTCATTCAAGTCCCCACCGGCCTCGGCAAAACCGCCGCCGTCGTCCTCGCCTGGCTCTGGAACCGGGCCGGCCTCCCACTGCGCACTTCGGACTTCGCACTTCGGACTTCGCCCTGGCCGCGCCGCCTCGTTTATTGCCTGCCGATGCGGACGCTGGTGGAGCAGACGGAGCGGGAGGTTGCCAAGTGGCTGGCGAACCTGGCCGCCAAAGCGCCCGAACTCGGCATCACCGGAACCGCCTTGGCTGAACTGCAATGGCTGGCGATCCATTCTCCCGTGGTCCTCATGGGCGGGGAAGACCTCGAGCCAGCGAAACGCGACTGGGATCTCCACCCCGAACGCCCCGGCATCCTTATCGGCACCCAGGATATGCTGCTCTCCCGCGCGCTCAATCGCGGCTACGGCATGAGTCGTTATCGCTGGCCGATGCACTTCGGATTGCTCAACAACGATGCCTTGTGGGTCATGGACGAAACCCAACTCATGGGTGTCGGTGTGGAAACCAGCGCGCAATTGGACGGATTCAGAAGCAAGGCGGGAGACTCAGTCATCGGCACGTGTCCGACCTGGTGGATGAGTGCCACCCTCGACGCGCAACGCCTCGCCACCGTGGACCACCCTCAGCCTGGTACAGTCATTCAGCTTAAACACGCCGACCGCGAACAACCGGAGGTTCACCGTCGCCTGCACGCCTGCAAGCACCTCGCCCAGGCACCTGTCAGTCTCACCACTGACACTAAGAAGACCTACGCCCCTACCGTCGCCGCCTTTATCAAAGACCGGCACGCCAAGGGCACCCTGACCCTGGTGGTGGTCAACACCGTGGCGCGTGCCCGCGACCTGTTTGGTGCCTTGCGCAAGGTTTGCGGAGCTGAACAAAACCTCGCGCTCGTCCATTCCCGCTTCCGCTCCGCCGATCGGGCGACGCAGCAGGCAAAGCTTCTGGCCGATGGAGATCGCATCGTGGTCGCCACCCAAGCCGTCGAAGCGGGCGTGGATGTTTCCGCCCGCCTGCTCGTCACGGAACTCGCTCCGTGGTCCTCGCTCGTTCAGCGATTCGGGCGGTGCAACCGGCATGGCGAGTTCACTGATGAGACCGCCCACAAGGCCGCAATCGTCTGGCTTGATGTCCAACCCAAAGACGAGAAGGATGACTTGGCGCTCCCGTATGACACCGCTGATTTGACGGCGGCCCGTGACGCGCTCAAGAAGATCGGCGGTGCCAGCCCCGAGGAACTTAAAGCCGTCACGGTTCCTCCCCGCCTCATCGTCCGCCCCGTCCTGCGCCGCAAAGACCTGCTCGACCTCTTTGACACCACGCCCGACCTCGCCGGCCACGATCTCGACATCTCGCGCTACATCCGCGACGGCGAGGATTCCGACGTGCAAGTATTCTGGCGTGACCTACAGGGCGAAAGGCCCGGACCCGAGCAACCGGAACCAAGCCGGGCCGAGCTATGCCGCGTCTCACTCCCCCGGTTCGGCGGATTTCTTGGCGACCTGAAGAAGGAGCGTGAGAAGCAGAAACCCCACTTAGCCGCTCTCACCGCTTACACCTGGAACCCGCTCGAAGATCGTTGGGATCCCGCCACCCGCGCTCATCCCGGTGGCATCTACTTACTCGACATCAGCGCCGGCGGCTACTCCTTGGAACTCGGTTGGACAGGCGAGGTGTCTGGCGACGTGAAGAAAGTGTCGAACTGGGTGATGGCTTTACCGGACGAAACGCAGGACACTCCCAACCGTGGTTATGGCGGCAATGAAGGCAGCTTCCTCCGCTCTTGGGTCACGCTCGCGGACCATACCCGGCACGTCGAAGATCAAGCCAATGCGCTGCTGGAGGCATTGGCTACCTGCGGACTGCTAAATGAGGATTGCGCCAGCGCCCTCCGCACCGCCGCACGCTGGCATGACTTGGGCAAAGCACTCGCCGCCTTCCAAGCCATGCTCGTCGCCGGCGACGAAAGCCGGCACGCCCATCTCTGGGCTAAGTCGGGAAAGGAGCCCGGACGCTGCGCCCGCCGCCACTTCCGCCACGAACTCGCCTCCGCCCTCGCTTGGTTGCAGGCCGGGCCGGCGAATAAGCCCGAGCGCGACCTTGTCGCCTATCTCATCGCCGCCCACCACGGCAAAGTCCGGCTGTCCATTCGTTCGCTGCCCGGCGAAGCCCCGCCTACAGACTGCCCGCCGGAAACCCGAATGGCGCGCGGTATTCTCGATGGCGATGAAGTGCCGCCTCACGCATTCACCGCGTTGGGTCTTGAACCCATTACGGGCCATGCGCCTTTGAAACTCGACCTCGGCCTCATGGAAATGGGCTTAGACACTGCTCGTGGCCCGTCCTGGCTCGCCCGCATGTTAGCCCTGCGCGACCGTCTTGGGATTTTCCCGCTCGCCTATCTCGAAACCCTGCTGCGCGCTGCGGATGGCCGGGCTTCCGCCGGGGTAGCCGCCGGCAGCGCCAAGACCCCCACCGGGGCTTCCCCGGACCTGGAACTGCGCGAAGCACCGCCCGCTTACGGAACTCCCTCAGTCCTATCCCCGACCGAGCAAGCACTCGTGACCGACTTGGTCGCCGATGGCTTGAGCATCCAGGACAAGTTCCGGCCCGAACCGCTTTACCAACGGACGGGCCAAGGCCACTACGCCAGCGACACCGTCGAAGAAATCCGCCAGGCCAGGCCAGCCAAGCCTCAGGAAGGTAAAACGTGAAACGTAACTGGCTTCAACCCTTCACCTGGCCGGTCATCGTCGAGACTAACCGCCAGCTTTGCCTGCCGAAAGGGGCATTGCACCAACCGACAAGCGAGGGCCATGAGCCTACGCGCCAACTCTGGGAATCGCTTCACCGCACCGAGCTTACTTTGACCGAAGCCACGGACCTCTGCCGCCGCTGTCATCGCCTCGCGCCGTTCTGCAACTTCAACGGCAACACCTTCGTCGCCGTCATTCGCAAGGTCATCTCCACGCTCCCGCTTCCGCCAGACCAAGCCGCTGCGCTGCGCAGTCTCGCTGGCCATATCGTGGCCGGCACCGCCCAGCCAGAGGAGCAGCACGCCTTTGCGCGGGCTATCGAAAACGCCGCCGCGCTTGCCCCGGGGCCCGAAGTCAGGCACTCTATGAGCCATGAACTGGCAGGAAACCATCGCCCGCTGGCGGAAGCTTCCGCCGCAGGACAAAACCCGCCGCCGCTGGGAGAGCGTCCCCGAGCGGGTGGCGCGGAGCATGGCCTTCGAGGGCGAGCCGGTGAACCTGCCGACCCTCCGCGAGACACACGCCCGGAGCGAGCCACCCGTTTCGTTGAAACCACGCGCGGCGTCCTGAGCTACCGCCAGCTTGCGCCGTTGCTGGCCGAACGAGTGGTATTGGTTCAGGCCGACATCGAGCGTAACGTCTATGACCTCCGGCCCTTTGAGGAATCCCTGCTGCTTGAATTCCATCGCCGCCTTGCCGGCGACCTCGTCCCCGAGTGGGCCGGGCGCTGGCGTGCTATTGCCGTGCGGGTGGGCAACCTCCAACCGCCTCCGCCCCACGCCGTCCCTGTGCGGATGCATGACTACTGCCTCGACCTTCAGGCCCGGTGGCCCGCAGCGGCTGCCAGCCTGGGCGACCTGACGCTCGAATTCCTGGCCTTTGCCGAAGGCCGCTTCCTGACCATTCATCCTTTTCCGGATTTCAACGGACGTGTCATTCGGCTCTTCCTCAGCGAACTACTGCGCCGCCTCGACCTTCCGCCGGCGCGCCTGGAAGCCGAAGGCGAGAGCGAACGCGCCGCCTATTTCGCCGCGCTGGAAGCCGCCGATCAAAATGACCTCCGCCCGCTCGTCGTGATTTGGCAACAGCGCCTCGCCGCCCCCGAACCACCCACTGCCTGACGCCATGACCATCCTCACCCTCCCCGGCTGCGCCCCGGTCCCGCTGGCGCACTACCTCAAAGCCCTCGGCATCCTGCGTCTCGTAGCCGAACAGGCGGACTCTGCCGCCGCCGGTTGTTGGGAGCGTGACGTGTTCGTCCTTCACTCTTCGCTGGACCACGACGCACTGCTCGATTTCTTCCTGCACCGCTACCAACCAACGCCGATCGTTGTCCCTTGGAGCGGTAGCGATTTTTTTGGAGTGAATTGGAGCGTCATGTCCAGCGCATTCCAGAAAGCCTTCGATAAACGACCAACCTCGTCTAAAATCATTGAAGCGTTCCTTGCGTCTGGCACTCAGCGACTGGCCCATTACCGGGCGACCTTGGCGACGGTTGCCGCCGCGATGAAGACCGCCGAAGTCAGCAGTAAGAAGGACATTGAGGGAAGCGGGGGCGACAAGCGTGTGAACAAGGCGCGGCTACTCCAAGCACTTAGAAATGTCCTGCCCAATGACTCGTTGACGTGGTTGGACAGCGCGGTGGTGGTCGAGACGGGCGAGTTGGCATTCAATAACGTCCTTGGGAGCGGTGGTGGCAGCGATGGGAACAGCCACTTCTCCGATAATTTCATGCAAGCACTTTGGATGACGTTCCCCGATTTCGATTTCCAAAGAGCGAAGTCGGTCGCTTCCGCCTCTGGAAAGCCGTTTGATTCGTCTGCGGGACTGCGCGAAGCGCTTTTCAGATCAACTGAGAACTCTAGTTCCATCAGCGGTTTCTCGCCGGTCTTGTTCAACTCCGCCCGAGTTGGCGGCCCGAACTCTACCTCTGGTTTTACTTCTGGGGCAGCGAGTAACCCTTGGGATTTTGTCCTGATGATCGAAGGCGCTTGCCTCTTGGCTGGCGCGGTCAGCAAGAAACTGGAGAGCTCGGACGCGGGTGTTGCTCGCTTCCCTTTCTTGGTGGAAGCAACACCCGTCGGCTCCGCCTCAGCAGGCAACAAGGATGAAGGGCGGGAGGTGTGGATACCTATGTGGGATAAAGCAACCGGACTTGAGGAAGTCCGGCAGGTCTTCGCAGAGGCGCGTCTGGAAAGTTTTGGTCGGGTCGCCAAGACCGGCTTCGACGCGTTTCTCGCGCTTGCCCAACACGGTGTTGATCGAGGCGTAAGAAACTTCCGCAGAATCGGGCTTCTTCGCGGGCGCGTGGGTGGCGACAACTACTTCACGTCAACAGACCAAGGCTGCTTCCGCGTGCATCAGGACAAGGCGGTGGACCTTCTGGCCGATCTGGAGGATTGGCAAACGAAGTTGAGAGACTTCGCGCGTGGCGACCGCTGCCCCGCCTCAGTGCTCCAGGCTGTTCGGAACTACGAGGCTAAAGCAACGCGAATGGCCCAGAGGAGCGGACCCGCTGCGGTCACCTCTGTGTTGATTGCACTTGGCCAGCTTGAGTTGGCACTCTCGAAAAGCCAGAAACAAGTAAGGGAAGCATGGATTTCCCCCATCTCTGGCCTTGGCCCAGCATGGTTGGCGCTTTCTACATCGAGCGGCAGTGAGTTCCGACTTGCCACTTCGCTGGCCTCCCTCACTGGCAAGTTCGGCGAGGACTGGCTGGCCCTGCGCTCCCATCTGGAACCAGTGGAGGGAAGGCGGCGCGGACAACTTGAGTGGGCCAAGAACGCTTCCAACGACGTGCAGTGGGGCAATGCCCCGCTGCCAGGCGTGCTCAACGCCATCTTTACCCGTCGGCTGATCCGCGCCGAAAAGGCGGGCACTGGCGGATTGCCGGAGATTGCCCGCTGCTACGCCACCGTGGCGGACATCACGGCCTTTATCGAAGGTGAGACCGACGACGCACTCCTCGCCGACTTGCTCTGGGGCTTGAGCTTACTGGACTGGTCGGCGGACATGGAACCTACGCCTGCCCCAACCGCGTGTGCATCACCGTCACTCTACGCCCTGCTCAAGCTCTGCTTCCTGCCCCAGCGTCCGAACGAGGAACCTATTCCCTTGGTTCCGGCCATCCACCGCCGCGCTGCCGCTGGCGATGGTGCCGCTGCCTCCCTGCTTGCCGCTCGTCGCCTGCGCGCTTCGGGCTTTCCGCCTGCCTTGCGGGAAATCCCCCTGCGCGGCGAAGTCGTCCGACGCACCGCCGCCGCCTTGCTCTTTCCACTCGCCCCGCGTGAGTGGACTAACCTCCGCGCGACCGTCCTCCGGCCTGCGGAGGTGTCTCCGGCCTGAATGTCCCTGAATCCTTAACTCTCAACTAACATATCAACATGATCCTAGACTCACTCACATCCGCACCGCGCCTTCTCCTGGAGGCCAAACTCAAACCCCTCGCCGGCACGCGCTTTCAGCCGACTGGCTTCCCGGACCTCGGTGCCGCGCAATACAAGCTGCCCGACGGCACCGACATGCTCCTCGTCGAATCCGCGCAGAGCATGGCCAACCGTCTCGAAGCCGTTTGCTGGGACGAAGTCAACCAGCGCCCAGTGGAGGCATTGATTGGCTTGCCTTACGTCGAAAGCACACTTCCAGACGGTTCAAAGACGAACTCGCTCTTGGAAGCACACCGGATCAATTCACCCTACATCGTCAACAGCACGGAGTTCGCGGAGATCGAAGCGGCAGTTGGATTTCAGAAGAACAAGCCATTCGACCGCCAGAAGCTTATCCAAGCGCTCTTCAAGTACGACCCGAGCAGCTTGTTGCATGGCATCTTTCTGGAAAAGATTGGTGGTGTCGTTCGACTGCCCAGGATGCTGACCGCCTTTATCGAGGCGAACAATGTTCAAAGCGTGGCCTTTGGCGGGGTGAAAGTTGACCGGGTTCAGCCGGGCACTTCTGAGAAAGATACCGTCACCCACTACGGCAAAGCTAAAGATGGCTATGGAAACGTGCCGTATCATCGTGAGGAGTTCACGGGACAGATCAAAGCCTACTTCTGTCTGGATCTGTCACTGCTTCGCGGCTTTGGTCTTCCGCCCAATGGTTGTGAGTTTCTGGCAACACTTGCCGCTTTTAAGATTCAGCGTTTCCTGGCTAATGGCCTCCGACTCCGGACGGCTTGTGACCTGGAGCTGGAGGAACTGAGCACAACTCGCCCCGCTAAGTCAGGCTGGGGGTTGCCGCCGGTGGATGAGGTGGAGAAAGACTTGAAGCGGCTTCTTCTGCTGCTGAAGGACGCCGGAACTATTGGCAAGTCGCCGTTCCCCGTGAACTACAACTCCAAGGTTGCGAAAGCCAAAGAAGCAGCCAAGGAGAAGGAGCAGAAGCAGCCAGCGGAAGCGGACACCGCTCTTGAGGCTAAGGAGTGACCATGCCCGTCATCGAACTTCGCTTCCCGGCGGGCCGCTTCCACGCGACGCCTTGGGGCCGCCACGTCAACGAGGGCGCGGTGGAATGGCCACCGTCGCCGTGGCGCATCCTCCGGGCGTTGATTGCCACCTGGTATCTCAAGACGACGCGGGAGGAAGTCCCCGAAACGGCGATGCGCGCGCTGGCCGAAACCTTGGTGGAACACGCCGTCACTTACCAATTGCCGCCAGCCAGCCTCGGTCATACCCGGCACTACATGCCCATCATCGAAGGCAGCAACCAGAAGACCACCAAAGTCTTCGACACCTTCATCCACGCCGCCGGTCCTCTGCGGATGAAGTGGGACGCCCCGCTGACCTCCGACCAGCGCCGCGTCCTCGCCCTGCTCTGCGAACGCCTGGGCTATCTGGGCCGGGCCGAAAGCCTCGTCGAAGCCACGCTGTTGGCCGACGATGCCGCCTTTGCCGCCCACGCCCGCCCCCTGCCCGAAAACGAGCCGGTGCCAGCGGGCCATGAATTGGTTCGCGTGCTGGCTCCCCGAAACGAGGCCGACTTCCAGCGATGGCGGGCCACGCTCGCCCCCGTGCCTGCGCCAGCGGAAGCCGCGCCGAAACCCAAGCCCAAGCGAGCCACCAAGAAGAACGATGGACCAAAGCTGCCGGCTGATCTCTTCGCGGCGTTGCACGCCGACACAGGCGATTTGCAGGCCGCTGGCTGGACTCTGCCGCCCGGTGCTCGGATGTTGGATTATGTGCGGCGTGAAGACTGTTTTGACCTGGCCCCGGCTCGGCCACAGCCCCGGCTCCGCCGGCCCACCGTGGCGCGCTTCGCCGTCGCCAGCAACGTCCTGCCGCGCCTCACTCGCGCTGTCTCGGTGGCGGAGCGGGTGCATCAAGCTCTGGTGTCACGTTTCAAGGGTGGACCGGCTCCCGCCGTCTTCACCGGGCTTGGCCCGGACGGCCAACCGCAGGCGAGTCATCGCCACGCCTTCATCTTCTGCGAGGCCAATGGCGCGCGCGACGCCGTCACCCACGTCACCGTGTTCGCCCGCGACGGCTTCGACGCCCCGGCGCGATGGGCGCTGGCGTCCTTGCAGCGAGTCTGGGGTCATGGCGGGCATGACTTGCAACTGGTGCTCCTGGGGTTCGGCGAGCCGGAGACATTCGTGGATTCGCCGGTGCTCAACGCCGGGAAACCCGCGCGGGTCTGGCAGTCACTCACCCCCTTCGTGCCGACACGCCACCCCAAGACCTTCCGCGATGGCCGGCCAAAACTGGATGCCGACGGCTGGGCCATCGGCTCCCCGGAGCACGATTTGCGGCGGCTGATCGGAGAAGCCCGTGATGCGGCGAACTGCCCCCTGCCACCGCCGCTGAAGCTCGAAGCGCAGCCGCACCTGGCCTTGAACGGACGCCGCCTGTCGGCGCTGGAATTCCAGGCGGAGCGCCATCACGGCGGCGGAGCGCACGCCGGGCAAACCCCTCGCGCATTCAAAATCACCTTTGCCGCTCCGGTCTGCGGCCCGCTGGCCTTTGGCCATGCCGCCCACTTTGGTCTCGGCCTCTTCATCCCCGTGCCTCCACCTTGATTGACTGAATCCCTCCATCGGGAGCCGATCCCGGCGCGGATGCTCAATGAGTTCGTCTATTGCCCGCGCCTGTTCTACTACGAATACGTCGAGGGCGTCTTCGTGGAAAACGCCGACACCATCAAGGGCGCGGCCTTGCATCGCCGGGTGGACCAAGGTTCCGGTGCCCTGCCGCCCGCCGACGGCGGGCAGTCCGCAGTCAGAAGTCCAAAGCCCGCGCGCAAACGAACCCGAACCGAAGCCCCCGGCCAGCAGAGCTTGTTCGGTGAGGAACAGCCGCCCCCCGGTGCCGCCCCCCCTTCGCCCACGGCCGCGAGCGATCGGGAGCCGGAGGTCGAACCTGACACCGACACGGCCGCCCCACTCCGGCCCGCAGCCCAGAGCGAAGCGGGCGAAACCGAAGTCATCCATTCCCGCTCCGTGCAGATGGGCTCCCAGCGCCTCGGCGTCACGGCCAAGCTGGACTTGGTCGAAGTCCGCACCGGCGGCGACGACTTGTTCGGCGCGCTGGAAGTCTGCCCGGTGGATTACAAGTCCGGTGCCCCGCGCGCAGGCGAGGACGGCAACGAACTTTGGGATGCCGACCGGATGCAGCTTGGCCTCCAGGCGCTGATCCTCCGCGACAACGGCTACGCCTGCCACGAGGGCGTCATTTATTACCGCGCCACCAAACAGCGCGTGCGGCTCGCCATCACCCCGGAACTGGAGGCGTGGGTCGCGCAAAACGTCCAGCAGGCGCGCGTCGCCGCCGCAGGCCGGATGCCCCCGCCGCTGGTGGCTTCGCCCAAGTGTCCCCGTTGCTCGCTGGTCACGGTCTGCCTGCCCGATGAAACGCGCTGGCTGGCCGAAACGCCCACGCTTCCCAGCTTGACCACCGCGCCAGACGGCCAATCCGCAATCGGCCATCCGCAATCCGCCAGCCCCAGCCCCCGCCGCCTCATCGCCGCCCGCGATGACACCCGCGCCCTCTACCTCAACACCCCGGGCCTGCGCGTCGGGCGCAAAGATGAATTGCTCCAGATCAAAGAAGACCGCTCCGTGCTGGAGGAAGTCCGTATCAACGATGTCTCGCACGTCGCCCTCTTCGGCCACATCCAGATCACCACCCAAGCCATCCAGACGCTCTGCGAACTGGAAGTGCCAGTCACCTACTTCTCGATGGGCGGCTGGTTCTACGGCATCACACGCGGCCACGAACTGAAAAACGTCTTCCTCCGCATCGAACAATTCCGCCTGGCCCGCGACCCAGCCACCTGTCTGCGCCTGGCCCGGCAGTTCGTTCACGGGAAAATCCGCAACCACCGCACCCTGCTCATGCGCAACCACCTGGAGCCGCCGGCCGCCACCCTCGCCAAGCTGAAGCAGGCGGCGGACGCGGCGTTGCAGGCGGGCGCTCTGGATGAATTGCTCGGCCTCGAAGGCGGGGCGGCGGCGGCGTATTTCGGCCAGTTCAGCGGCATGATCAAAGTGGCCGGGGTGGACGACTTGCCGGCCGGGGCGGAAGGCGAGCCGGTCAACCCGGCCCCGACCGCCTTCAACTTCAACTTCACCCACCGCAACCGCCGTCCCCCCACCGACCCGTTCAATGCCATGCTGTCGCTGGCCTACAGCCTTCTCTCCAAAGATTGTACCCTGGCGGCGCTGGCCGTCGGCTTCGATCCCTACGTCGGCTTCTACCACCAGCCGCGCTTCGGGCGGCCCGCCCTGGCGTTGGACCTGATGGAGGAGTTCCGCCCACTGATCGCGGAATCCACCGTCCTGAGCTGCATCAACAACCGGGCCATCACGGAAACCGACTTCGTCCGCGCCGGGCAGGCCGTGAACCTCACCGCCGCCGGGCGGCGGCGGTTCTTCCAGATGTATGAACAGCGGATGACGGCGCTGCTCACCCACCCGGTGTTCGATTACAAGGTCAGCTACCGCCGCGCCCTCGAACTCCAGGCCCGGATGCTGGCCAAGACGCTGACCGGCGAAATCCCCGAATACGTGCCGCTGCTCACCCGCTGACCGCTGGCCCTCAACGCCCTCTTTCCGCTTTCTGCTTTCTGCTTTCTGCTTTCTACTTTCGTTGTGCGCACCACCTATCTCGTCTGCTACGACATCAGCAATGACAAACGCCTCCGGCGCGTCTTCAAGCTCTGCAAGAACTTCGGCAACCACCTCCAATACTCCGTCTTCGAGTGCGACCTGAACCCGGCGGAGAAGGCCGAAATGGAGCGGCGCCTCACCGAAATCATCCACCACCAGGAAGACCAAGTGCTCTTCGTCTTGCTGGGGGCAACCGAGCACCGGGGCAGCCGGGTCATCAGCGCCCTCGGTTCGAGCTATACGAAGATGGAGGAACCATGCTACGTTTTCTGACCTGCTCTTTGACAACTGACCGCGCGAGCGGCGAGGTGGCGCGAAAACCCCGGCCACCGCTCGCACCCACAAAAACCCTTGCCAACCAGGCCTTACTCGACCAAAGTGCCCTCCCGGCAACCCGTCCCAGGTGCCGGGAAGCTGCGCCGCTCGCAAAGCGCTTCTGGAGGGCTTGCGACCGTAGGCTGGAAACTAGGCGCTCCTTCCGCGCTCAAGTGAGCGCGGCCCCGTTGAAGCAATGGTGTCGCCAGCAGGAAACCGGAATAACCCGGCCTTCCGCGCTCAAGTGAGCGCGGCCCCGTTGAAGCCCTGCAAAATGAGCCTGCCACAACTATTACCGGCCGCCCTTCCGCGCTCAAGTGAGCGCGGCCCCGTTGAAGCCCCGGCCTCGGGCTCGACCGTCGGTCGAGTCTGGACCCTTCCGCGCTCAAGTGAGCGCGGCCCCGTTGAAGCTAAATGTCGTCAAAGACGGCAATGTTTCCCCCGTTGGCCTTCCGCGCTCAAGTGAGCGCGGCCCCGTTGAAGCGGTGTGTTCATGTCGTAAAGCAGTTATCCCATCCACGCCTTCCGCGCTCAAGTGAGCGCGGCCCCGTTGAAGCTCAGAGGTCAGAGCCCTAAGTCTGACCGCCGACCGACCTTCCGCGCTCAAGTGAGCGCGGCCCCGTTGAAGCCTGAGGTGTATGAGTTCGCCGGGAAGATTAACAATGACCCTTCCGCGCTCAAGTGAGCGCGGCCCCGTTGAAGCGCGTGAGTGCGGCACACGCGCCATGTCTGCACGGCACCCTTCCGCGCTCAAGTGAGCGCGGCCCCGTTGAAGCCAAGCGCAGGGGAAACCCCGGCCACTATACGCGGCTCCTTCCGCGCTCAAGTGAGCGCGGCCCCGTTGAAGCTACCGTCTCAGAAACGGCCTGAAAAAGAGCGGAAAAGCCTTCCGCGCTCAAGTGAGCGCGGCCCCGTTGAAGCGATGATGACAACCGCTGTTTCGCCATCAGCTTTACGTCCTTCCGCGCTCAAGTGAGCGCGGCCCCGTTGAAGCGACGCCAGCGGCGAGAGGCTGGAAAGCCCGGCTGTCCCTTCCGCGCTCAAGTGAGCGCGGCCCCGTTGAAGCAATCTTTCTTGCGCCGGGTTACTGGCCCGGCGGGGTTCCTTCCGCGCTCAAGTGAGCGCGGCCCCGTTGAAGCCGCTATTCGGCCGACGCGCCTGCCGTGTATCGCAGCCTTCCGCGCTCAAGTGAGCGCGGCCCCGTTGAAGCAAAGACGGGCCATCTTATCCCGCCGCACCCTGACGAACCTTCCGCGCTCAAGTGAGCGCGGCCCCGTTGAAGCCATTTGAAAACCTGCGGGACTGGCTCAAAGCCACCGGCCTTCCGCGCTCAAGTGAGCGCGGCCCCGTTGAAGCAACCAAATTGCTCCGCTTGTTTCGCGTCGTCTCCTCCTTCCGCGCTCAAGTGAGCGCGGCCCCGTTGAAGCCAGTCTATCCGGCATTTGCACAAGCGGCACCAGCGGACCTTCCGCGCTCAAGTGAGCGCGGCCCCGTTGAAGCACCTACGGAGAGGCCGACGCCCCGACCGGGACGCACATCCTTCCGCGCTCAAGTGAGCGCGGCCCCGTTGAAGCTCCGTTGGCGTTTTTGATTTGAAACCCTCTGGTGTCCCTTCCGCGCTCAAGTGAGCGCGGCCCCGTTGAAGCGCGCAGCAATTCCTTGATCGCCGCCTTGGCGAATTCCTTCCGCGCTCAAGTGAGCGCGGCCCCGTTGAAGCCTAATTTCGCCGGCACACCTACTGGCCAAACGGCAGCCCTTCCGCGCTCAAGTGAGCGCGGCCCCGTTGAAGCGTGCCCGTGCTCGCGCTGAGCAGGGTGTAGGCTTCGGTCCTTCCGCGCTCAAGTGAGCGCGGCCCCGTTGAAGCAATCTATTTGGAAAATCAGGGTGGAAAATATGGTCAAACCTTCCGCGCTCAAGTGAGCGCGGCCCCGTTGAAGCTGTGATAGCGGCGACGAATGGCACCGTGCTGCGGGCGCCTTCCGCGCTCAAGTGAGCGCGGCCCCGTTGAAGCGCGAAGCCGGCTGCTCCGTTTGGACGCAATGCGCGCCGCCTTCCGCGCTCAAGTGAGCGCGGCCCCGTTGAAGCAGTGCCGATGTC
>CAINDV010000695.1 GCA_903847485.1 uncultured Verrucomicrobiota bacterium | reverse complement strand
CTGCGGGCGACGCTGATCGCGCTGCGGGCACAACGCGTCGGGCATCTGAGCTGGCCCGTCCTCTTCGAACAGTCGGCCCGTCACCCCGCCTTCCCCTTCCGCCTCCTCACCAAAACCACCACCATATGAAAAGACCTTGCCAGGCCGCGCGTTGACGCTGTTCTGAGGTCTTGACGAGGGAGCAACCTTTCGTTTGGTCTGCCGTAAGCTGGCGCGCCCTCCCGAAGCATCTGCATGCCGCGCAAAATGACCGTGGCATACCCGGAAGCCATTGGCCACGTCATAAGCCGTGGCGACCGGCGGGAGGCTATTATTCTGGAGGAGGACCGCACAATTCTCGCAAGCCCTTGGCCGCGGCTTGTCAGGAGAATCCGCCAAATCGGAATCCGGCGCGCCGTTCACAGCCAAAGCCAGCCCCAAATTACGGAGTAAATTTCGGCTTGACAAATCACGGCCAAGAACCTTGTATAGCCATGTAGCTGGCGCGGCATGGAACAACCTGTGACATCTGAGCGGGCAGTGACGAACGCAACGGATAAGCGGCCGGAGACTCCGAGAGCGCATCGGTTTGCGCTCCCGGCCTGCGCCGCCGCGCTCGCCGTGGCGCTCCTGATCTGGATTGTCGAGGCGTGCCTGGCTCCGGATCTGGTACTGCAACAGGCACGGGGATCTCGTGATTGGCGCCAGATTTCTCCTGACTTGCTTACTACGGGTGACTTCCTGCTGCTCACCATGACTTCCAACGCCGCAATTCTGGCTTGGGCGATCTGGCTGGATGGCCGGATGAAAGCTGCCTGCCAAACGTGTCGCTCCGCCCAAGCGCACGACGAGCGATGGCTCCTCGCTATTCCAGCGATCCTCGCTGTGGGAACGGTGACGGTTTGGGCCAACTCTCTGGCCGAGCGTGCCGGCCTGGCTAATTCGCTGCCCATGACCATTGGAGTGGTTCTGCCCACACTGTCCATGACGGCGCTGTTGCTGTGGCGCTCGGCGCTGGCGCTCAAACGGTCAGCGACGCGCGCGGCCTTGCTTGGCGGTTACGTCCTGACGGTGGCAGGGCTGGAGCTGTGGCTTCGTGGCGGGCCACGATCCGGGGGCGAGGATTTGATGATCGCGGGACACTCACTGTTGATCGGCCTGGCCGTGGGTGTTCGGCTGGCGGTCTGGTACGCGACGGAATCACCTTCAGCAGCGCGGGAGGCAGCATGAACGACTACTTCGACAACTGGACGGTGCAGGTCCGCAAGGGCTTGCTGGACGTGTGCATCCTGCGGGCGTTGGCGGACAAGGAGCGCTATGGCTTCGAACTGGTAAAGACGCTCGCCGACGTGCCGGGCCTGGGCTTGTCCGAGGGGACTCTGTATCCGCTGCTGTCCCGGCTGCGGATGCAGGGCCTCGTCAACACCCGCCTGGAGGAATCCACCGAAGGACCGGCCCGCAAGTACTACACCCTGACGCCTGAAGGCCGCCGGGTGCTGAAGCAGATGGAGGAATTTATGGACACGTTGAACGCTGGCACCCGCAACCTGCGCCGCAAAGGAGCCGCACTATGACACCCTGGACTGACACCGCTCGCAAGGAAGTCGAAAACTATTTCGCCCGCATTCGCCCGTCGCTCTCAGCCACGGGTGCCGACGCTGACGAAGTCATCGAGGACTTGCGTCGCCATTTGGAGGCCGAGGTAGTGTCCGCCCGGTTGGGCGTGGTGACGGAGGAAGACGTGCGGCGGTTGCTGGCACGCATCGGAGCGCCCGCGGCGGAGCCGGCCGCAACCACTCCGACGGTATCGCCTCCGCCTCCGCCTCCAACAACACTGGCACCGCCGCCCAAAGTCGGCGTGTTGCTGCTGCTGGCCGGCGTGGTGTTGCCAATAGTGACGCTCGTGATCGAATTGGCCACCGGCATGTGCGCCGGGGCGTTCTTCGACCCGATGCCTTCGCTCTGGCACGGGCTGTTGGTGGCGCTGGTGCCGCTGGGCAACTGGCTCGTTTGGGAAGCGGTGCGTCACGACAAGATTCCCTGGCGGCCGTGGCTCGGCTGGGTCAGCGGTGCGGCAATTGGCGTCGCGTTCTTCTATGCGCTCCTATTCCTGCCGCTGCTGCTGCCGGGGTTGTTCGCGCTGATCTTTCTCGGCTGGGGACTGCTGCCCTGGTCGCCCATGCTGGCCTTGATTTCGGCAGTGGTGCTGCGCCAGCGGCTGAAGCAGATGGCCCCAGGCACGAGCCTGCCCGGACTCTGGCGCGGCCTTGGGCTGGCTGGTTTGGCGCTGGCCCTGATCCAGGCGCCCGGCATCATCACACGCGTGGGACTGAACCAGGCGGCGGGTGAATCGACTACCGCCCAGCGCCAGGCCATCCGCTGGTTGCGCGTGCTCGGCAGCGAAGATCAATTGCTCCGCGCCTGCTACGGTCAGACCCGCGGCGCGGCTCAATTCGACTTGCTGGGCTGGATTTTCGTTGGCGGCGAGCAAGTGTCGCCGGAAAAGGCGCGCGAGGTTTACTTCCGCGTCGCGGGACGGCCTTTCAACTCCGTGCCGGCACCGACCGTGCGCACGGCGCGCGGTGCCTTTGCCGACTTGAACGAGTGGACCTGGGACGCCGACCACGGTGGCGACCAAGTGGGCGGACGCCTTAAGGGACTGGGGCTGAACAGTTCCCGGCAGGATACGCTCCTCGAACCGGACGCGGCGACGAGCTACACGGAATGGACGCTAGAGTTTCGCAACGACAGCACCCAGGACCGCGAGGCCAGGGCGCAAATCCTTCTGCCGCCCGGCGGCGTGGTGTCGCGGCTCACGCTCTGGGTCAACGGCGAGGAGCGCGAAGCCGCTTTTGCTGGACGCTCACAGACGCGCGAGGCTTACCAGAAGATTGCCGTGCAACAGCGGCGCGATCCCGTGCTGGTGACGACGTGTGGGCCAGATCGCGTGTTGATGCAGTGCTTTCCCGTGCCACGCGGCGGCGGTCTGATGAAAGTGCGGCTGGGCATCACCGCGCCGCTCGTGGTTGATCGTGCGGACGAAGGCAGACTGCGCTTGCCGCTTTTACTGGAGCGTAATTTCAGCCTGCGCGAAGGCGTCCGGCACGCGGTCTGGGCGGAAGCGCCCACCGCCCTGACAGCCGCCACTACGCAACTCGTCGCTGAGGTGTCACGACCGGGCTTCGTGGCGCTGCGCGGGCAGTTGGACAACGCGGAATTAGTGTCGCACCGCGCGCTGCTGAGGGTTGCGCGCGATCCGGCCAAGCGCTTCTCCTGGGTCCGCGACGTGCGCGGTCCGGATGGGCAATTCATCAGGCAGGAACTGCGCGAGGAAGTCGTCATTCCGCCGACGCAAGTGATCTTCGTGGTGGACGGTTCGCGCGACATGGCGGCCCACATGCCCGCCCTGGTCCAGGCGCTTGGCAGCTGGCGCGCAGCCATACCCGTCCAGTTGGTATGGGCGGCTGACGACGTACTGACCATCCCCAACTCCCCCAACGAACTCTTCGCTGCTAAACTCCTCCGCCTGCGACCGCGCGGCGGCCAGGACAACGTCCCCGCCTTGGAGCGCGCCTGGAACCTCGCCGTGCAAACGCCCGGCAGCGTCATCCTCTGGGTGCATGGCCCGCAGCCGATGCTCCTTTCTCCACTAGACGCGCTGCTGCAAGCCGGCGAGCGCACCGCCCAACCGCCGAAACTCTACGAGTTGCAGACCGAACCTGGGCCGGATCGCATCCTGGAGAAACTCGATGGCCAGCGGTTCGTTCGTCCGGTGGTGCGGCAGGACACGGTGGCGACGGACCTGACAAACCTTGTGAATTCGTGGACCGCCGGTGGCAGGCAATGGCGGGCAAACCGCGAGCGCGTTGATTCGGAAGCCGCCGCCCGTGCCGACAATGCCGGAGAAACCTCGCTCCACCTGGCGCGGCTCTGGGCAGCGGAAGAAATCCGCCGCCTGCAATCCAAGCGCGACCATGATGCGGCAGTGAAGTTGGCCGGGCTTTATCAGGTCGTGACGCCCGTGAGCGGGGCGGTGGTTCTTGAGAACCAGCAACAATACGCACAAACTGGGCTTACGCCCGTGGACGCCCAGAGTGTGCCTGCGATTCCCGAACCGGGCGCCATCCGACTGATGCTGCTGGGCTGGCTGGCGTGGCTGACTCTGCGCCGACGGCACCGGCAACAGGACGGATTCCAGGCTCGCTAAGCCGTAACCATGCAGTAGGACAGGCGTCGCGCCTGTCTCTGACATCGTCTGGAACGGCTTTTCCGGACGGATTCTGATGGCCGTGAGCAGTCACCTTTTGGTGAGGCCAGGGGATGAAGATGGAGACAGGCGCGACGCCTGTCCTACGCCGCCGGCAACGCCTTCGGCGTGGTTTGCGTCTGCATAGTTACGGCCTAAGCCGCGGCCGCATCTGTGCAAACGGCGGGAAGCAAGACATGGATCCTTCCGACAGCCGCCGTGGGTTTGCGGCGGAGCGATGGCCTCCGGCCCGATGGGATGGGCCTGGGTTGGTTCGCGCCGGGTCGGAAGCCGGCGCTCCGCCGCAAGAGAGTTACTTGGACGACCGGGCGAAGTCTGGCCCGGCAACTCCCTGTGTCCAACCCAAGAAGTGACGCGAACTCACGTCCGCGGCGACGGAACTTTGACAGCGTTTCGACTCGATTCCAGTTTCGTTCAAACTGGGCAGATGCTATACACTACCCCGCATGACAACGCCTACAATGCCCACCAAGCATCTCTTTGACCCGCTGACCATCAAGTCAGTTACGCTACGTAACCGCATCGGCGTGTCACCTATGTGCCAATACTCCGCGGAAGACGGACGGCTTACGGACTGGCACCTGGTTCATCTCGGCACTCGTGCCCTGGGCGGGGCCGGGTTAGTGATTGTGGAAGCCACTGCAGTCGCCCCTGAGGGCCGCATCACGCCAGGCGACGCCGGGCTGTGGTCGGAACAGCAGATCGAACCGCTGGCCCGCGTCAACCGCTTCCTCAAACAACACGGCACGATTCCCGGGATCCAACTGGCGCACGCAGGCCGCAAGGCCTCAGCAGCCAGGCCGTGGGAGGGCGGCGCGCATCTGGCCGACGACGCAGGAGGGTGGCCGACGGTGGCACCCAGCGCGGTGGCCTTTGGCGGCGACCTGCCCAAGGTGCCGAGCGCCCTCACCGAAGCCGGCATTTCCCACGTGCAGGGTCAGTTTGTGGACGCCGCGCGCCGCGCGTTGGCGGCGGGCTGCGAATGGCTAGAACTTCACTCGGCCCACGGCTACTTGAGTCACGAGTTCCTCTCGCCTCTGTCCAACCAGCGCATTGACCGCTACGGAGGGAGTTTTGAAAACCGCTTGCGCTTCCTGCTCGAAACCGTTCGCGTCGTCCGTGCCGTCTGGCCTGACCGGCTACCGTTCACTGTGCGACTCTCCTGCACCGACTGGGTGCCAGGCGCTTGGGACATCGACCAATCCGTGGAACTCGCGCGTCAACTTCGCGCCGAAGATGTGGACTTGATTGATTGCAGTTCCGGCGGGGCCGTGCCGGATGCGAAGATTCCGGTGGCTCCCGGTTTTCAGGTGCCCCTGGCTGACCGCATTCGTCGGGAAGCCGGCATCGCGACGGCCGCCGTCGGTCTGATCACCGAACCGCTCCAAGCCGACGACATCATCAGCCACAACTGCGCCGACCTCGTGCTGCTGGGGCGTGAATGGCTCCGCGACCCCATCTGGCCGATCCGGGCGGCACGTGTCTTGGGGAAATCGGCCGCTCTGTCCTTGCCGGTGCAGTACGCCCGAGCGTGGTGAGCGCCGCGTAGCGGAGCAGTCCGTCCCGACTGCCTGCGCCCCGCTAACCGTCCCGGTTGGCTCCAGTCTCCGCAGATGAATGAACCCTGGAAGGTTAGATGACATTTTGCAGTTGCGGATTGAGATCAGGGCGAACGCATCAAAATTCCCTTATTTACCAATGGTTTCGGAATTCGGCGTGAAGAAAACCTAGGATTTCCAAGGCTGCCAATGAAGTGAGGGCGAAAAAGGGTTGAAAACAAAGGGACGTTTGATGCGTCTGCCTTGGGATTGAGATAGAGTTTGGAATCGTTCCGCAATGCTTAACCGTATCACTCGCAGACGGATACCCGGCGCACCGACGAGACTCACATTCATGAAAGACTTGATCGCAACAAGCCCCTCACGCCTGTCGTTGGTCTGGTTGTTCCGTCGGGAGCTGGCCGTGGTTGCCGGATAAATGTTATGAAACCCAATGAGTACCAGTTCGTCGAAACCCGGAACCTGCCGCGCTGGATGAAACCGTTTCTGATCACTTTATTCGTCTGGGTCGCTGCCTGCCGCGGCCTGGCGGCGGCAGACGATCCTAGTTGCTACCGCCACAAATCAAGCTGGCACGGGAGTCTCCTGGCGTCCCTTGAAGCCGTCGCTGGCAGCGGGGTCGAAGATGGCTTTGCCCCCTTTGAGAGTAACACTATGCGCGGTGGCGACCCGGCCCGGCAGATTAGTATCCCGGTGGTGGGTGCGAAGGAGGCTTACCTCTTCGTCACCGGCGTGCCGGATGTGAAGTGGGCCGTCGCTGACTGGGCGGACGCGAGGCTTATCCGTAATGACGGCTCGGCCGAATCGCTCACCCACGCTGCCAGCTTCACCGTGCTGCTCGGCCGCCACGAGGTGGATCTTACACTTAAGAGCGGCCTCTATCAGAAGTTACGGCTGAATGGACGCACCTTCGACCGTGGCTTGAACGTCCAAGCGGACAGTGTCATTCGCGTGCCAGTGGAGGCATCGTCGGCGCGGTTCGAAGCGACCATCGGTGTGGACGACTGGGCGGGCACAAATGGCTCCGTGCGCTTCAGCGTGCTGGGGGCGCGCAGCGCGGCGGTGAAGCGGTTGTGGGTGCCGCTGCTGCGCGACTTTGAGACTGGGCGTGATCGTCAGCAGATCAACTGGGAGCGCGCGGACCGCATCTTCGAATTCGCTTGGCGTCCTGGTGACTGGGCCGCGCTCGCCCAGCGCTATGCCCAAGCCTGCGGGCGCGTGCCGCCACTGGCCAAAGAGGCCGCCCGGCTGGCCTCCACCGTCAGTGACCGGCCCGGTCTGGATCGTCTCCGCGAGACCTGCTATCTGCGCAGCCGCTCACTGGCGCAAGCACTTACCACGGCGCGCAGTCTTGACTTCGCCGCGCCGCGCCTGGCGTTGGAGGATCTTACCTCGAGTTTCCCGAGACAGTATCCCGCCACGAACCTGGCACGTTTTGACGCCTTGCAGCAAGCCGTTGCCGGGGCGCTGAAGACACTTGCGCCGGAGAACCTGGAAACCTGGACGGCGCTGGCGGGTGCGGTCGCGGAGTTTGAGACTTTCCAGCGGGAGGCGCTCCTGGCGAATCCCTGGTTAGACTTCGACCAGTTACTCGTGCTCAAACGCATTCCCCTCGGCGGCGCGCGGCGCACCAGTTGGGAAGGTTTCGGCTACGGCGAGTATCTTGGCATTCCGCGGCAGAGTTCCTGGAATTACGGCACGATGCCCAACGTGGATAAGTGGACCAACGAAATCGCCGTCCTTTCACCGGTGCGGCCGGAAGGCAAGCTCACCACGTTCTATCAGCCACCCGGCACCGGCTTGGTCAATGACATCGAACTGCACTGGGACGCTGACAGGCTCCTATTCTCCATGCCGGACACCAACCGCAACTGGCAGGTTCACGAGTTGAAGTTATCGGCCGCGACCCACGCGGCCGAACTCCGGTCCCGGCAACTAACGCCGGGCGTGCCGCGCGACGTGCATAACTACGACGGCATCTACCTGCCGAGCGGCGAGATCATTTTCCTGTCCACCGCGCCGCTCCAGGGCGTGCCCTGCAATGCTAGTGTCATCGTTGGTATGATGTACACGATGGGACCGAACGGAGAGCGCATCCGCCAACTTACCTTCGAGCAGGACCACGATTACACGCCCAGCGTGCTGAACGACGGCCGCGTTTTGTATCTGCGCTGGGATTACACCGACACACCGCATATCTGGAACCGAATACTTATGTCCATGAATCCCGACGGCACCTGCCAGCGGGAATACACTGGCGCGAATTCCTATTGGCCGAACGCGATGTTTTTCGCCCGCGCCATTCCCCTTCACCCGACTAAGATCGTGACCATCGTCACTGGCCACCATGAAGGCCGCGTGGGCGAACTCTTCCTCTTCGATCCCGCCAAGGGCCGGCACGAAACCGACGGTGTGGTGCAGCGCATTCCACGCAAAGGCCCGCCCGTGCTGCCGAAGATCGAAGACAAGTTGACCGAGCACAGTTGGCCCAAGTTTCTTCACCCTTGGCCGCTCTCGGAGAAATACTTCCTCGTCGCCGGCAAGCCCGACCCAGACGCGCTCTGGGGCATTTACCTAGTGGACGTGTTCGACAACCTAACTCTCGTGAAAGAGGAGGAAGGCGTCGCATTGCTGGAGCCGGTGCCGCTCGCCAAACGGACGCCGCCGCCGGTGATTCAGGATAAGATCCAACCGGACAATAAGAACGCGCTGGTCTATATCGAGGATATTTACCGCGGCCCTGGGCTTAGTGGAGTACCGCGTGGCACGGTTAAGAGTCTTCGCCTATTCACCTATCATTTCGGCTACCAGAAGCTCGCGGGCATTGATCATCGTGTAGGGGCCGACGGTCCGTGGGAAGCCAAGCGCGTGCTGGGCACGGTGCCGGTGGAAGCTGACGGCTCCGCACTCTTCCACGTCCCGGCGAAAACTCCGATCTCCTTGCAGCCACTCGATGCCGAAGGCAAGGCGGTGGCACTGATGCGCAGTTGGATGAGCGCCCAGCCAGGCGAGAACGTCTCCTGTGTCGGCTGCCATGATCGCGAGAGTGGCGCGCCGCCAGGCACTAACAAGCGCCTGGCGCTCGCGAGTCCCGTCCGCGAAATCACTCCGTGGCGCGGCCCGGTGCGCGGGTTCAGCTTCGCCCGCGAAGTCCAGCCGGTGCTCGACAAGTATTGTGTCGGCTGCCACGACGGCGGTGCCGCTGAGCGTGACGGTAAGAAGCTGGCGAAGCCGGACCTGCGCCGCGATCAAGGCGGCTACGTGGTCTATCGCGGCGGCCAGCTCGACGGCCAATTTCTGCGCCGTGAGAAACCGGAGTTACTCGGCCAATACGGCGCGGTGTTTGAGCCGAGTTACGTGGCGCTTCGCCAATTCGTGCGTGTGGGCGGACTGGAGAGTGACTTGCACCTGCTGCCGCCGCGCGAGTTTGCGGCGGACACGAGTGAGTTGATCCAGATGCTCGCCAAAGGCCACCACCATGTGAAGCTCGACGCCGAAGCTTGGGACCGGCTCGTGACGTGGATTGACCTCAACGCGCCGTGTCACGGTACCTGGGCCGAGACCACTAAGATTCCCGGTGACCAATGCCAGCGCCGGCTCGAGTTACGGAAGCTCTACGGCGGGCTGGTAGAGAACGGCGAGGAAGTCTTAGACCTCCAGGCTGGTTACCAATTGCCGACGCCAGTGATTCCAGTGCCAGAACCGCCGTCCCAGCCAGTCACGCTCACCGTCGAAAGTTGGCCCTTCAGCGCGACCGCGGCCAAGTCCCGGCAGGCGGCGGCAGGCCCGGTTACGCGCACTGTGGACTTGGGCGGCGGACTGACGCTGGAGTTTGTGCGCATCCCGGCGGGGTCATTTATCATGGGCGACCCGAACGGCGCGCCCGATGAGCTAACCCTAAGTGGTCAGCGGATTGCCCAGCCGTTCTGGATGGCGAAGTGCGAAGTGTCGAACGAGCAATACGCTAAGTTCGATCCTAGCCACGACAGCCGGTTCGAGCATCGCACCTCGTGGCAGTTCGACGAGGAATACACCGGCTGGCCGCTGAACCGGCCGAAGCAGCCAGTGGTGCGGGTGTCTTGGGAAGAGGCCATGACGTTCTGCCGCTGGCTCTCGGAGAAGCTCGGCGAGCAAGTCATCCTGCCCACCGAGGCGCAATGGGAATGGGCCTGCCGCGCTGGCACTGCCACGCCGTTTAACTACGGCGATCTGGACACAGACTTCTCGGCCTGCGCCAACCTGGGCGACGCGAATCTGCGCAAGCTGGCCGATGAAGGCTGGCGCCCGAAGTCACCCGACTTAGTGCCGAAGGACAGTCGTTTCGACGACGGCGCGTTGGTGACGAGCGAGGTTGGCCGTTACACTCCGAATGCTTGGGGGCTGCACGACATGCACGGCAACGCCGCCGAATGGACGCGCTCGAACTATCGCCCCTATCCCGCCCGCGCCGGCGACGGGCGCGAAGCGGACGAAACCGGGGCTAAGAAGACTATCCGCGGCGGCTCTTGGCGCGACCGCCCCAGCCTTGGCCGCAGTGCGAGCCGCTGGGCTTACGATCCGTGGCAAAAGGTCTTCAACGTCGGCTTCCGCGTGGTCATTGAATCCGAAACCCCGGCACTAACCTCCACCCCATGAAGCCACCCATGACTATGACAAACCGATATGATTCCAAGGTCACGAATACCGACCTATCCACCCCACATTCCGCAGTGCTCGCGACGATTCTGAAGCGAAGGTTCTTGCTTGTTCCTGGCCTCGTCGGCCTCCTGCTGGCCTTGGTGCCTCTGACCTTCGCCGCGGCGGTTCCGGTGGTGTCTGTGGTCGTGGGCGATTCCGCGGCCAAGCCCACTCGGCATGGGATGGGCAAGCTCAAGCTCGCGCTCCAGCAACAAGGTGTGCGGGTGGAGGAAGCGGCTTCGTTGCGAGCGGCGAACGGTGATATTGTGGTGGTGGCAGGACTTACCTCCGACCCAGGCGACGCGGCTCAACTCATTTCTGAGTTGCAACTCACGCCCCATACGGAGCCGGAGTCCCTCCTTATCCACAAGTTCAATCGCGCTGGCAAGACAGTCGTGCTGACGGCCGGCAGCGACCCGCGCGGTGTGATGTATGCCCTGCTGGACGTGGCGGATCGGGTGAGTTGGGCGAAGTCGGCAGAGCAGCCATTCAGCGAAGTCTTAGATACAAAGGAGAAGCCATCCACGCCGGAACGGGCGCTTTCCCTCTACACCTTCAACCGCGCCTACTGGGAGAGCCGGTTCTATGACGAGGCTTACTGGGCGAGGTATCTCGAGGTGCTGGCGCAGAACCGGTTCAATTCACTGGTTGTTATCTTCGGCTATGAGAACGGCGGCTTCCTCGCGCCCTGCTATCCCTACTTATTCAACGTGGCAGGATTCCCGGACGTGCGGATGGTGGGCATTACGCCGGAGCAGCAACAGCGCAACCTGGCCGCGCTCAACCGGCTCATCCAAATGGCGCACGACCGCGGGGTAAAGTTCACTGTAGGCATCTGGGACCATATCTACCGCGGCGGCGTGCAAGGCGGCGGCATCCCCGGGGCCGACGACGCAATGCAGAAACCGATCCCCGGTCTGGTGTGGGGCGTGACCGGACAGAATCTCGTTCCTTACACTAAGGCGGCCCTGACGGAGTTTGTGCGGCAGGTGCCAGCCTTGGATGCCATCCAGTTCCGCATGCACGATGAGTCGGGGTTGAAGAACAGTGAGCAAGAAGGCTTCTGGCGCGACGTCTTCCAGATGCTGAAGCAGGCGGCTCCGAACCTGCGCCTCGACTTACGGGCCAAGGGGTTGCCCGATGCCGTCATCCAAAGCGCCGCCGAGGTGGGCGTGCCGTTCCGGATCACCACCAAATACTGGATGGAGCAGATGGGGCTGCCATTTCATCCTACACACATCAACAAACAGAACCAGTTTGATCGCCGCCATTCCTATGCGGATATGCTCCGCTATCCGCAGTCATACAAAATGCACTGGCGCCTCTGGAACGGCGGCACCGTGCGCGTGCTGTTGTGGGGCGACCCGAATTACGCCAGACGCTTTGCCGAGAGCACTTACCTTTACGACGGCGACGGCTTCGAGGTGAACGAGCCACTTTGCACTAAGATGGAGGCGCAGTCGCACGATGCGAAACCCTTCGACCTGCTGACGGCGTCTCATCGTTACTATGACTACGAGTTCGAGCGCTACTGGCATTTCTTCCAAGTCTTCGGCCGCGTGGGTTACAATCCCGGCACACCACCGGAGGTGTGGCAGCGCGAGTTCGAAAAGCGCTTCGGCAAGGAAGCAGCGCCTTCCATTGAGAAGGCACTCCATCGGGCGAGTTGGGTCCTGCCGCGCATCGTCGCCTCGTGCTATCCGTACGGCGGCTTCCCAATGACTCGCGGCTGGGCGGAGAAGCAGCGCCTCGGCGACTTACCCTCTTACGCGCGGGCCGAGGGCAGCGACATCCAACAGTTCGCCAATTTCGATGAGGAAGCGCAATTGCTGGTCGAAGGCGGTGAAACGGCGAAGCTGCGGCCCGCCGAGAACAGTCGTTGGTTCGCGCAGGCGGCCGCGGATATCAATGCGCAAGTCGCCGAGGCTGAAAGGCGGATCGGCAGTCAGCGGAACAAGGAATTCGACTCGACGATCACTGACTTGAAGATCCTGGCGAATCTGGCCCTCTTCCACTCTCGAAGAATTCCGGCGGCCGTTAGTTGCCGACTTTTTGAGAGGACTAAGGATCCCAAGGCGCTGGACGAAGCCATCAACTCTGAGCGGACGGCCATCAATGCCTGGCGGCAACTCGTGGCGGCAGCGGGCGACTTCTACACGGACGATCTGATGATGGGCGTCCGCGGCGCGAGCTTGTGTGGGCACTGGAAAGACGAATTGGCCGCACTGGAAAAAGGGCTGGTAGCGTTGGAGAACCAGCGGCGCGACCTCAAGTCAACTGGTGAATCCAAGACCGCACCCCGATACCGGCCTGACGCCAAAAACGGTGACGGCGAACCGCCCGAAGTGGTTCACGATCCTATTACTAAGGCCCCAGCGAGCAAGCCGCTGACAGTCACCGCCGATGTTCGCGATACCGCCGGCGTCAAGTGGGTTCGCCTCCGCTACCGCAGCGTGAACCAGCACCAGGACTATCGCACGTTGCAGATGCTCCCCACCGGCGAGAAGGACCGTTACCGCGCCGTGATTCCGGCGGAAGACATCGCGCTGACGTGGAATCTGATGTATTTCATTGAGTCAATGGACCATGACGGTAACGGCCGAATCCATCCGGATTTGAACCGGGAAACTCCCTACGTCGTCGTGCAGCTACAGCGCTGATCCAAACCTCGTCCACAGCAACCGCAAACAAACCCAATGGCTTGCGCCGGTTACTGTGATTCAAGACACGGTAAGTCGTGCCTTCGCAACTAATGCGCAACGGTCGCGACCTGGCGAAAAGGTGCCTGAGACTGAGTGACAGTGGTATTACTGTGAACCGCCCACTTTGCGGGACGCACCAATGGCCACAGGGAGCGGAATCGTTGTCATCATTTCCAGATTAGGTGGGCGAGGAACAGCAGCCCCAGCACCCATGAAAGCGGCTTCACCTCGCGGGCACGGCCGATGCCGAGCATGAGGAAGACATAGACCACGAAGCCCATTGCGATGCCTTCCGCGATGCTGAACGTCAGCGGCATGGCCAGCATGGTGACGACCGCCGGAACCGCCTTCGAGAAGTCTCTCAGGTCCAGTTCTGTGATACTTTGCATCATGAGTACCCCCACGATTACCAATGCCGGAGCCGTGGCCGCCGCCGGGATCACCACGATGAGCGGACTGAGAAACAGCGCGAGCAGAAAGCACCCAGCCGTCGTGATCGCCGTCAGTCCCGTGCGCCCGCCGGCCTCAACGCCGGCGGCGGATTCGATGTAGCTGGTGACCGTGGACGTACCGAGCGTGGACCCGACGATGGCGGCGGTGGCGTCGGCGGTGAGGGCGCGGCCGATTTTCGGGAGGTTGCCGTCCTTGTCCAGCAACCCGGCCCGCTGGCAGACGCCGATCAGCGTGCCCATGTTATCGAACAAGTCCACAAAGAGCAGCGCCAGGAGCAGCGGCACGCACACCTGCCAATGATGCCAGAAGTAACCGAGGTCGAGCTGTAGGAAAGTCGGTGCCAGTGACGCCGGCGCGGATAACAGGGCGTTGGGCAGCGGTGTCACCATCTTACCGTCAGCGGTCTTCAGGACTAAGCCCAGCGCCGTCAGAGCTAACACGGTAAGTACGATCGCGCCGGGAACCTTCCGCCAGACAAGCACGGCGGCGAGAATAATCCCACCGAGCGCCATAAGTGGACCCGGCTGGCTGATGTCGCCCAAGGTGACGAACGTCGCCGGGTCGGCGGAAATGACGCCGGCACCCTTCAACCCAATGAAAGCGATGAACAGGCCGATGCCACAGGTGATGGCCAGCTTAAGTTCGTGCGGGATGGATTCGATCAGCTTCCGGCGCACGCCTGTAAGTGTGAGGACCAGGAACAGAACGCCGCTGTAGAACACGATGCCTAAGGCTGCCTGCCAAGGTATCTTAGCGCCGAGACAGATGCCGAACGTGAAGAAGGCGTTGAGGCCCATGCCCGGCGCGAGGGCGATGGGATAGTTAGTCGCCAGCGCCATCACGACAGTCATCACCGCCGAGGCGAGCGCGGTGGCGGTGATAAGTGCGCCGCGGTCCATGCCAGCCTGCGCGAGCACCGCCGGGTTGACGGCGAGGATGTAGGCCATGGCGGCGAAAGTCGTAAGGCCACCGATGACTTCACGGCGCACCGTCGTGCCGTGCTGCTTAAGTTGGAAAAAATCAGTGCTCACTATAGCTATTGGCTGCGGCGGATTACTGCTCAAAATGACGCGTAGTTGCTTCGGTTGAAGCTTCGCAGCTCATCTAAAATCACTCCACTCTCACGGGCACCTGGGCAGTGTTGCGCTTCGCAGGCGTGCCGCTGGAGGTGAAGGAGTTCAGTGCAATAGCCGAACCCGGCCACTCGGAAAACGGCGGCGTGTTGGTACCCATAAAGCGCCAGACTTGGGTGACGTTGGGGCCGTTGACCGTAACCACCGCATAGCCAAACGAAGGGAAGTACTGTTTAGTGATGGGAACTACCGGGTCGTTGTTTGCGTTCAGATAAACGCCGCTCCATTTCCCGGGATTTCCGGAACTATCGCTGGCTCCGCTCGCTCCAATAAGATTCTGATAGATCTTAGCACCGTTCAACAGGGCCAGTTCCGAGAGCAGATAGAAGTGGTCGTGCCCACAGAAGTACGCAGTGCCGCCGGCGTTGAGGATGCTGGTGAAGAAGGCGTCTCGCATCGGCAGATTGCACGACAGTATCCAGCCAGCTTCAACCTGCCGGGCTGGCACATGTCCAAACACAAAGAGTTGGGAGAATTGGCCCTTCAGGCTTGCCAGCGTGGTATTGATCCAAGCCTGGTTCACCGTCGGTTCGCCAGGGATGTCCTGTATGTAGTTATCCAGACAAAGAAACAACGACCGATTAAGCATGATATAGTAGGTTTTGCCTAACTCGGAGCCAGGCCCGTTCTGCGGGAGGCTGTTCCCGAAAACAGTCATCCAGTCGGTGGTAACGTTGTTGGTGCCGTTGTACCACAGTCCCGTGTAGGTCTCGTGGTTGCCGCGAATGACATAGACCGGTATATTCGCGTCGTAAACCGGTGCCATGCCAGCCTTCCAGTTGCGCATCATGCCGAGCAAGTCGGGGGTGCGGCTAGTGCGCGACCCATTGTCATCGCCAATCACGAGATCCCCCAGCACCACAACCGCTTGGGGTTTGGGCGTAAGGTTGGCGATGTCGACCGCCATCGGGTTGACCACGGCGGCGTTATAGCCGGTAGGGTCATCAGCTTGTTTGGCGCGTGTATCCCCCATGACCACAAAGCTCCACGGTTGCGGGGCTGGAGGCACGCCCCGCACCCGGTAGAACATAGGCACACTCACCCGGATCGCTCCGTTGGTGTCCGCCGGCACTGCGGCCAACCCCGCCCAAGAATTCGTCCACGGTCCCGTTACCGTCGCCGCCCATTCCACCGTTGCCAGCGTGTTTGGTTCCAGGTTGGTGCAGACCAACTCCCCGTTGCTCCCCAAGGAGGCAATAACCGGAGCCTGCCCTAGCGCCGGGGCAACTTCCAGAACCAGCGCCACAACACCAGTCACCACTATCAACTTGAACTTAATCGGTTTCATGTTCTCTATGCTTGGTCTTGGTTGGTGGTTGTTTCCAGCCAATCAAGTGGTCGGTTCCGGCTATGGAATTTCGTAGGAGAACTGGTCGGTCAGTTCCCAAGTCTGCATGTCGTACGAAGTTTTGTAGCAACCATGGACTTGCGTGCCGTTGACCTCCATCAACACATACCCATAGGTGGGTTGAAGGTTGGCGATTTTAACCGGCAGCCCATTGGTTGGGGCGGGGCGGCGCAGACAGACAGTCCAATCGGGAACCTGCAAACTGCTCTTTCTAACCACCACGAGATCCTCCTCCGCCCCCACATTAGTCCACAGCAGATAGCCTTGGGAGGTAAGACCGGTGGCCACAATATTGGTGCTAGTAGTGAGCAACCGATAAAAACACTGCGAACCTTCCAGGCCCAAATAAGCTTGAGTTTCAAGGTTCACGCCGTTGCGCCCCTGTTCGGGATAATCGCCGGGCCAACTCATGAGATCGTAAGTGCAACCGCCAACCAGCACTTGTTGCATCGGCGGCGAGTTGCTGATGCTGGCTTGGGCGCGAACGTAGAAATGATCGTGACCGCAGAAGTACAGCCGGACTCCATTGGTGCTCATGCAATCCCAAAAGGCGTTCCGGGAATTGGTTTCCGCCGATAGACAGGACATGACCATCTGGAAACAAGGCTCGTGCCCAAAAACAAACACCTGCTTCTGGGTGTTGGTCTTAAGCTGCTGCTCCAGCCAGGCCGTGTTGACTTTGGGATAGGGTTTCCACCAATGGCTGTTGGTTCCTCCGTATTGATCCACGCACAGGAACAGCGCATTGCTGTGCGTAAAGCTGTAGGTGAAACCTTGCTCGCCGGGCGGGCCGTTCTGGGGCAAGAACTGGCCTACGGTTTCCCTCCATGCTTCCGCCGGGGCCGGTCCATTGGTCATCCAATAAAGCTCATGGTTGCCCCGCATCGAATGCACGGCGATGCCACGGCTGGTGAACTCGGTCATGGTGTTGGTCCAGACACCCAACATCTCTGTCAGCGTCATGTTCGTCTTACTCCACGCTACTTGTCCGGTTATCAAGTCGCCATTGACGATCACGAAATCCACGCCATCGGCCTGCACCGCCCGCGCAAAGGCCTGCATCACGGGCACCGAAACGATCGGATTGGCTGGG
>CAINDV010000694.1 GCA_903847485.1 uncultured Verrucomicrobiota bacterium | reverse complement strand
GAATCCAGAGCAACATAATTGCCCACCGGTGTAGCACCCCCGGTGGGACAAACACCGTCCAACCTACCAAGATTCGGCCGGCTCGCCGCGCGCCGTTCGTAGCCCCGCCGGGCGCTCAGCCCCGCTGAGAACCCGTCACTCTTCAGTGAATAGTTACGGCTAAAGGGCACCCCCTTTATTCAGGGGGGAAACCGCCGCCCTGCCGCAGCCGCCGACGCGGACAAATCGCCTTGCTAACGGAAGGCGAATCCCTAAGACTTGCCGTGCGCGACGAAATCGCGAGACATCTTTTTACATCTGACATTACACCGTTATGGCATCCAAGAATGATCGATCCGCCTGGCTGAAAGGCGGCACCGCCCAGTGCGCCTGCGAAACCGCTCTCGCCGGCCCGGACCAACCCCGCCGCTTCGTGCTGCTGGGTGCGCCGGGCGTGGGCAAGGGCACCCAGGCCGAACTCCTCAGCCAGAACCTTGGTGCCTGCCAGCTTTCCACCGGCGACATCTTTCGCGCCGCCAAGAGTCTGGATCCGTGCGATCGCACCCCGGCGCTCGAAGCCGCCCTCGGCTATATGAAACGCGGGGAATTGGTGCCGGACGAAACCGTCCTCAACCTCATCCGCGAGCGCGTCGGCTGCCTCCGGTGTGGCGGCGGGTTCTTACTCGATGGCTTTCCGCGCACCGTCGCTCAGGCCGAGGCGCTGGCGCAGTTGCTGGCGGGAGAGGGCATCAAGATGGATGCTGTGCTCAGCTATGATCTGCCGATGGAACAGATCGTAAGCCGCTTGAGCGGACGCCGCACCTGTTCCCAGTGCAAAGCCGTCTTCCACGTCACGACCAAGCCGTCCAAGGTCGAGGGCGTGTGCGACCATTGCAGCGGGGCGCTGAGCATCCGTGAGGACGACCGGCCCGAAGCCATCCGGGTGCGCATGGAGGCCTATCACAAGAGCACCGCGCCGCTGGCGGATTACTACCGCCGGAAAGGCCTGCTCGTGGAAATCCCGGCTGCTGGCGCGCCCGAGGAAATTTACGCGCGCACCATGACCGCGCTCGCAGCGAAGCCAGCCTGACTCGCGCCGTTGCAATTCGCAGATGCGCCACGCGACCTTTTACCCTATCTTCCCACCATGACTAATCACTCGCAGCATCTTGATCGTCGCCGGTTTCTCCAAACTTCCGCGATGGGCGTGGGCGGTTTGGTGTTTGGCCCGTCTCTGAGGGCGGCCGAACCGGCACCCACCTTTGATCCCTACGAACGTGTCCCGCTGGGCAAGACTGGCCTCAAGGTGTCCCGGCTCTGCCTGGGCACGGGCATGAAGGGCTGGCAGCGGCAATCGAATCACACGCGACTGGGCAAAGAGAAGTTGCAGGCGCTCCTCCGCGCCGCGTATGACCGGGGCGTCCGGCTCTTCGACCTGGCGGATCTTTATGGCTCGCATCCCCATCTGATGCCGGCGCTTGCGGGGGTGAAGCGCGAAGACTTCGTCATTATCACCAAAATCTGGTGGTCGGGCGGCGGCATCCCGGAAGCTGAACGGCCCGATGCCGATCAGGTGGTGACGCGCTTTCTCAAGGAAATCGGCACCGACTACTTGGACGTCGTGCTGCTGCACTGCGTGAGTTCGCCTAAGTGGCCCGAGGAACTGCGCAAACAGATGGACCTCCTCGCCGCGCTCAAGCAGAAGAAGATCATCCGTGCCCACGGCGTCTCCGTTCATTCCCTGCCGGCGCTGGAAGCTGCGGCGGCCGAGCCGTGGGTGGATTCCGTCAACACCCGCATCAATCCTTTCCAGATGAGCATGGACGGCCCGCCGGACAAGGTCGTGCCCGTGCTCCGCAAACTCCACGCCGCAGGCAAGGGCGTGGTCGGGATGAAAATTGTCGGGGAAGGCCGGCTGCGGGACGATCCCGTCAAGCGCGCTGAATCCGTGCGCTACGTCTTGGGCTTGGGCTGTGTGGATGTGCTGAACGTCGGCTGCGAGTCCACGGCTGAGATTGACGACCTGGCCGCGATGGTCAGGAAGGTACCTAAACTGGTGTGAAGTCGGCTCTCTGGCGGTGCCTTCCCAAGTTGTCGGTGGTCGGCGGCCAGGATACTCTCCTGCACGGAGGCAAGGTAGTAATCCAACCGGAGCTGGATCGCGCTTGCCTTAGAGCGTGTATGAAAAGTCGTCCCGCGGTAGGGCGAGGCTCCTGCCGAGCCTTGACGGCAGCAGCCACGCGATGGTTCCGCAAGGCTCGGCAGG
>CAINDV010000693.1 GCA_903847485.1 uncultured Verrucomicrobiota bacterium | reverse complement strand
CTGCCGAGCCTCAACGGCAGCGGCAATGATCCTCCGAACGGCTCGGCAGGAGCCTCGCCCTACCACGACAGGCATTTGCATACACGCTCTTAGTCCTAAGAGCCGATTTCCAAACTCCCACGCCGACGGCAAGCCTCGCTCCCTTGCCTCTCCTCCGGGTTTTGCAATGGCCGCCTTCGGTTGCCATTTTTCTGTCTCAAATTTTTCTGTCTGCTCCGTCACGGCCAGCCGCTGGCGCGGCGGGCGGGCAGTAAGACCAGTGACAGAAAAATTGGAGACAGAAAAATGGGGACTTGGTGGGCGTCCCGAAGACCTGGCGCGCTGCTGCGTTGGAGCCGACAGCAGGAAGCTTGGAAAGCTTGGGCAGACGCGCCGCGTTATCTCCGTCTCGGCCAGGGTTTTGAAACCGCCTCCTGAGTTCCTGAGTTCCTAATTGTCACGGCCCGGCTTCCACTTGATGTTACACCCTAGGCTGGGCTTCTGCTCCGCGACCATTGGTTGCCCCGCCAACACAGCGTCCAGCGCGGCGCGCAAATCCCGGCCCGTCACAGGCAGACCGTTGCCGGGCCGGCTTTCGTCGAACCGACCCCGATACACCAACCGCCGGCCTCTGTCGAAGAGGAAAAAATCCGGCGTGCAGGCGGCGCGGTAGGCCTGGGCCGTGGCTTGCGACTCGTCGTAGAGGTAGGGAAAACGGTAGCCAGCCAGCTTCGCCTCGGCCGCCATGTTCGCGGGACTATCTTCCGGGTGACTCGCCACGTCGTTGGCGTTGATGGCGACCACCGCCACGCCGCGCGGCAGGTAGTCCAAGGCCAGTTGCGCGAGGCCGGCGCGCAGGTGCTTCACGTAGGGACAGTGGTTACAGAGGAACATCACCAGCAGCGCAGGCGCGGCTTGGAAATCAGACCGGGCAACGAATTCTCCGCTCGTATCCGGCAGCCGGAAATCCGGCGCGGGCGTACCGAGCGGCAACATGGTGGAAGGCGTCAGGGCCATGCCGTCAAAGTGATTCGGTTCGCCGGGTTTGTCGAGCGCCTAGATGCTCTTGACGGTGATGCTACCGGAGGAGATGACGACGGTCGTGCCCGCGCCCCGGGTTCCCCAAGTTTGAGGCACTTCAGCAAATCGCGGAGCACCAGCTCCAACACCGTGAGCAGCACGCCGACGGGGTGCGAGGCTTCCGTCGTCAGCGCCCCGAGGCGAAACTGGTCGGCGATGCGCAGGAACTCTTCCGCGCGTTGGCGGCCTTGATTCTGGGGGCCGATTGCAAAACCCTGTGAGAGCCGACATAAGGAGGCTTGCGCTTCAAGCCCATGATAGCCTCCTTAAGTCGGCTCCGACAATTTTGAAATTGGTTCTGGTTTAGCGACTTCGACTCAGACCGCCGGTCCTTCGGGTTATCTGGCAACCCAGATATCAGCGACCATCCAATGGCACAGAGATCCGGCGCACACTCACGTTCTCCTGCGCGGCCACCTTCAACCGCTTCAGCCGCACGCTGCCCGCCGTCGCTCAGCGCGCGTCGAGCGTGAACTGATGCACCAGCTTCTTCGGTTGGCCAAAGCCGATCGTGCCGGTGAAGTCTGTCGTCCGGCCCCGGATCAATACCCGGACCGTGTACGCCGTCGCGTTCACGGTGTCGTGTTGGGAGTAGAAGTTGACGTAGATCTTGCAGGTGCCGGATGGGGCGCCGTTCACCGGCCAATAGACGTTCTCCACGGCGGGCGCACGGAGCGGCGCCCCGGCGTTCATGTCAATGTCGAGCAGGCCGCCGGAGCGCGAGCGCCGATGCTGGTAGTTGATCTCCTCGCCGTTCGGGTCCAATACATGGAGGTCCAAGTCGTTGCGGTTGTTCCAGGTCAGCGAAATGCGCACGTCGCCGCTGCCAGCGCGATTTGTCCGAAGCAATTCCTCCAGGTTGTCGCGTAAATAATTCGTGCGCGGCGGGGCCGGCGGGTTGGTAAGCCGGGCGCGGGCGGGCAGCGGCGGCACAGTCGGGCCCCGCGCCAGAAGGTTGGTCTCGTCGCGGGTCGGCTCGGCGGCGACCGGTTCGGGGGTGGGGGCGACGGGCGTGATGTTCGTATTGCCCGCGCCGGGTGCGCTCTCGGAAGTGCCGCCTTCGCCAGGGCGAATGGGGCCGGTTGACTGGCGTTGCTGGCCGAAGAAGCGGTCCAGCCAGCCGATGGAACGGGCTGCGGGCGCGTCCAATTCGGGGCCGTTGTTTTCGGGAAGCTGCTGGTTCACCGGGTCATCCAGCGGGGTGCCCGGGCTGCGGGAACGACTTTGTCCGGAAGCATTGTTCGTGTTGCCGCCCGCCCGGCCGGACTGGTTGGTGTCGCCGGGTTGGCCCGCGGCACCGGCTTGAGCCGCAGTGCCAGCTTGGCCCTCAGCACCGGGTTGGCCGGCGGCGGCGGGTTGACCAGCCCGACCCGCCTGGCCTCGCGTCCCGGAGTCGGACGCCGCGTCGCCCTGGCCGCGCGCCTGTTCGACGGCAGCGGTTATGCGTTGGCCGAACAAGGCGTTTTTCACTCCGCGCCCGGCCGAGCCGGTGGCCGAGGGATGCAGCAGCAGCCAGGCGAGCAAACTGAGCAAACCAAGGATGGCCACGCCCACGAGCACCGTGTCGCGCCGGCGCTTCTCCAGCGAGCGGACGAACTCCGGTTCGGGCGCGCGCAAGCCGTCGGTGGCTTCCGACGCGGCGGGCACGAGGTTCACGCCGCCACAGTGAGGACACGGGAAACGCTGGGCGGCCGGGCCGGGGTCGGCGGCGATGGGCCGGCCACAGTGAGAGCAAAAGAGTTTCATGGCGGGTGGGGATTAGAGGCGGCGGCGGCTACTGCGGCGGCGGCGCGGTCCCGGTGTTGGCCATGCGGATGACCGCATCGCGTTTGCGTGGTTCCCAAGTGTATTCCACGCCATGACGGATGGCCGCTTCTTTGGCGACGGAAAACTCGGCGAAGGAGTCGGCATAGACCTCAAAGACTACGTAGAACTGGCTGGCGGGCAACTGCCGGAAGAAGGCTCCGACCGCCGCCGGCTCGGCCACTGGTTTGATGCCGGCATCCGGGATCGGCTCGATGCGCGTGACGCCTTCGCCTTCCGAGTGCCAGCGCAGGGTCTGGTCATTTTTCACCGGAGCGCCATTTGGGAAGAGGTAGAGCGGATACAATTTTCCGTGGCGCAAGATGGCGTAAACCGGGAGGCGGCCGGTGGAATGCTCGCGGGGCAGGCGCAGGCGCTGAGTCTGGCTGGCGCGCACCTGCGCCAGGCGGTTGCTTTCCGTTTGCAGACCGCGCTTCAAGTCCTCGATCTGGCCACGCAGGTTTTCGCCGCGACTGCTCAGTTCGAGTTTCTCCAGTTCCGCCTGCCGGGCCTCGGCTGCGAGTTTGCGGAATTGCTCCCGCATCCGCACCTCGGCGTTGGCGTCGCCAGCTTGAAGCTCTTGATCTCCCGCCTTCAAGGCCTCGGCGAGCACGGCCTCGGCGCGCCGGAGGCGCTCCCGCTGGTCAATGAGTTGCAGCAAATCCACTTGGGCGGGGTCAGTCACGCGACGGTCCAATTCCGCCTGCATGGCGCGGGCTTGCTCGAGTTCGCGGCGGGCCTGCTCGGTGCGGCGTTCGAGCATGGCGGAGGTTTCCGTGAGGGGACGGGACTCGGTTTCTGTGACGCGGGATTCGTTGGTCAGCAGCGCGATGAGCAGGGCGATGAGAATGATCCCGCCGAAGGTGTTGCACATGGTGTCGAGCAACATCTCCAGGCTGTCGGACTGCGGGGCGGGGCGGCGTCTCATGGCGCGGTGGGGGCGGCGAAGATGATCTGGCGGTCCTCCTCGACGGCGTCGAAGCCGATCTGGAAACCGGCGAGGCGCACCACGTCGCTCAGCTCGATGAAGGCGTCAATGCCGGAGGGCCGGACGTAGAACACGATGTAGTCACGGTCGCGATGCCACTGGGCCAAACCTTGCTCCAAGCCCTGTCGCGCCGTGGCGGCCGGAAACTCTTTGCGGCTGGCCGGTTCCGAAAAGCGTTCGCTGGTCAGCTTCGTGCCGGACACGGTGACAAGGACAGGTTTCTTCCCGAAGTTCCCGGTTTCCGGCAACAGCCAGAGGCGGTGCTCGCTCTGGACCTGTTGAATCGCCGTCTGCAGCCGCTGCTGTTGTTCCTGGAGTTTCAACGCCTCCGCCACTTCGACATTGTTCGTCTCGCGCAGTTCCGCAATCTCCTGCTGAATGCGGCCAGCGCGCTCGCGTTCGCCGGACAAGCCGAGCTTTTCGGCGCGGAAATCGGCCTTGCGCTGTTCTTCCGAGGCGGACTGCCGCAAGGCGGCGAGGCGGTTCGACTGGCCGGCGAGGCGGCCCTCCAATTCGCCGATCTCGGCCTGCAACCGCCCGGCGGACGGCGCAGTCGCCAGCAACGTCAGGTTGGTCTGGCGCAACTCGGTTTCCACGCTGACACGGCGCAAATCCTCCAGTGTGGCGGACAGCTTCTGCTTCTGCTGCTCCTGCTCTGCGGAGACGGGCAGCGTGGAATTGAGATACAGCGAAAGGATCAGGGTGATGAGAATCAGAATGCCCGTCACGGACGTGATGATGTCATGGAACGCGAAGAAGCTGATGCGCGTGCCGATGCCGGAGCGAAGCCTGCTAAACATGGGCGGAGGGAAGGGCTGAAGGCTGAAGGCTGAAGGCCCCGTGGAAAATGACGAATGAATGACGAAGCCCGAAGCCCGAAGCGCGCTCAATTTCCGGTTGGACGGAGCGCCAGGCCCGGCACCAAGCCGAACCTCCGGCAGCGACGATTCGTAATTCGGATTTCGGGCTTCTTTCGTCATTCGTCATTCGTCATTTGCCATCCGTCATTTGCGCTTCGGCATCTGGGTCAAGCCATCAGCCTGGACGGGAGCCGCAGTCGGCGCCTCCGTCGCGACTTTGACCTCGCTCCGGCTGCGATCTGCCAGGCGCAGTTTCGAGATCACATGCTGGTGGCAATAGTCGTTGCACTCGTCGAGGAAGTCGGTTTCCTGCTTTTGGAGCGCGTTGAGGTAGAACTGAATTAACAGCGCCATGACGAGCGCGACGAGCGTGGTCTCGAAGGCGGTCGCTAGTCCGCCGGTCACGCCCTGCAGGTTGGCCTTGATGGCCCCGAGATCGGCGCTGGAAGCCAGGGTGCGGGTGAAGGTGCCGATGGCCTGGCTCAACCCCTGCACCGTGCCGATGAAGCCCAACACCGGGATGCCCCAGACCATTGCGGAGATGAGCGTGTAGCTAGGAAGCCCGGCGGCAGCACGCGGCGGCAGTGCGGACAGGCGATGTCCGTGCAAGGCAGCCCGAAGGCGTCCAGCGCCTGCCCACGCTCGTTGAACTGCGTCGCCTGGAACCGCAGCGGCGCGTCCTGCCCCAGCACCGGATCGCCGCGCAGGGAGTCATGCACCGCCACATGCATCACGTCCCCGGCGTCGAAGTGCAGCCAGCACACCGGGCAGGTCAACGCGCCGTGCTGCGAATCGGCGGGCGCGACAGGCGCGGCGGTGGCCGGATCGGCGAAATCGTCGGCTGGCGGGGCGTCCGCGGGAAGTTGTTCCCGCAGCGCACCGGCGGCCTGCCCCAGGTAGAAGCCCATGCCCGCGCCTCTGGGCACTACGACGGTCGTCGGACTCCACCCTTCGCGCAGTGCGGAACGGCACAGGTCCACCAGCGGCAACGCGCCTTCCAGGGCTTGCGTGGCGGGATTGAACAGGGACCAGACGGTGTGGTCGAGTTGCGCGCGCCAGTCGTCAGGCTTGGCGCAACCGCGGAGGAGCAGGAAGTGGTTGCCGATGAGCAGCGAGTAATCGGTGTTGGGCAGGAGTTCGTGGAAGTCCAGCGAGTGGCCGTTGAGCGTCATGACGGCTTGTTCATCCCGGCGGATCAACCCAAACGTGCGGCCCTGAACCTTGGCGATGGCGCAATGCTTGGGGGACACACCGGGGCCGTTCAGGCGAAGGTCAACGCCTTCGTCGCTGCCCAACTCGAACGGCAGTCGTTCCACCCGCGTGCAATCGCCGGTGAGGCAATCAAACACCGCCCAATGAACTTTCCCCAAAATGCTCATGCTGCCAACTTCCGAACCGGCGACAACTTGCCGGGAAGGTCTCGTGCCCTGTCGCTTCGCAGGCCAATGCCGACCGGCTCGCGCCTGGCACCACCCCGACCGCAGACGACACGTCACGGTAACAAGTGGAAGGCCGAAAGGAAGCAAAACCCTCCGGCAAAATCCGACTCGCGCCCGTCCGACTACAACGCAGGGAAAAGCCAGCGCGTGGGAACTCCTGTGGAACGTGATGGCAACCAAGAGACCACCCCAAGCATCCCTAGCCATCGGAATCGGAAATACGGTGGCCCGACGGTGCCAGCGAGGTGGCGGACCTCCACCTAAGCAACCGCCTGCCGACAGGAAGTTACCTGTGATGTTCTTTCAAAACCCTGTAGGAGCCGACGTCAAGAGGCTCAGTTTTCAGAGATTCCCCGGCCTCCTGACGTCGGCTCCTACAGTTTGGAAAGAACCTCCACTCGTGTTCTGCCTTCAGGCGCGCAGCCCACGGTGGGCAAACCACTCCTTCGGCCAGAGTTGATGCGCCGCGCCCAGTCCTTGACTGGTGCGACCTCCCCGCGGATCCCGTGGCGGCGGCCTTCCGCGCCGAAGTAGAGCAAAACCTTGAAAAACTCCACCTGCCCAAGGACCGCCCCGTGAAGATTTGGGTGGCCGATGAAGCCCGTTTTGGGCTGCACACCCAGAGTCGGCGCTGCTGGGCGCGGCGCGGGCAGCGGGTCGTGCTGGCCCGGGAACAACGCTGTGAATGGGAGTATGTGTACGGCGCGGGGGCAGTGGTTGAGGGGCGGGCCGAATTTCCATTCCTGCCGGCAGTGAGTTTGGAACTGAGCGGCG
>CAINDV010000692.1 GCA_903847485.1 uncultured Verrucomicrobiota bacterium | reverse complement strand
TGACCGCCTTCGGCGTGCCGCCGCCTTGCCCCGCGCTGGCGGGGGGCTTGATCAAGACCGGCGACGACATCAAGATCTCCGTCGAGTGGCTGGTCGCGCCCAAGGCCGCCGCCAAGTAACCGGCTGGGCCGCCATCCAAGCTCGAGGGGACGGTTCGCCGTCCCCTCGTTTGCTTTTCACCCACGATGGATTGAATCCGACCGCCGCAACCGCCATCATCCTTCCGGACCATGAGCGATAATCCCGATCTGCGCGCCCTGCTCGAAAGCTGGCCGTACGACCCCGATGACGACGCCCGCATCATCCGAGGCGTGGACGGCCGGGAGGTTTTGCAAGTCCGCACGCCGCTCGGCTTGGAGCAATACGAACTCGACCACCGGCCCGACGGCCTGCGACCCCACGGCGCGGAGTCAGAGTTCGCTTTCCAACTCGACAGCTTCGAACTCCTTCAAGCTACCCTCGACGAGGCCTTTGAACTGCCCCCCGCCGACTGCGCCGCGTTGATCGCGGAAAGTACGCTTTACTATTACCGCTATCTCCGCCTGTTCCAGCTCAAGGACTGGCCGCGTGCTATTCGCGACACCGCCCGGAATCTGCGGGTGTTGACTTTGTCCACCAGCACGCCCGGCGCGAGGAGGACCGCAACTACCTCGAACAATGGTGCCCCTACCTGGTGCGCATGAACGGGGCCACCACCGCCTTGATGCAATTCGAACAGGGGGACCACGAGTCGGCGCTGGCCACCATTGCGCGCACGGTCCAGGCGATTGAAGCACTGGAGGATCTGGAGGATGACACCTTCGACTTCGAGCGGGAACGTTCGCTGCAATCGCTGGGGGATCTGGCCCGGCAAATCCAGAGCAGCCGGCCCGTCTCCAAGGTGGAACGGCTCGAACAACAATTGCAGCGGGCCATCGCGGACCAGGAATTCGAGCGCGCCGCCGAGTTGCGGGATCGCCTCCTCGCGCTCAAGACCAAGACGGTCGCGCCGTAATCCCCGCGCCGTGCGCCGCGCCATGAGGGCTGACTGCCGCAGCGATTCCTGCCGGAGCCGCCGGCTTTCGGGCGGACGCCGAGATTTTCCGTTTGCCGAGGCGGGGTTTGCGGCGTAATTAGTCTCATGCGCTGGCGTGTGTTATTGATCGGATCGGTGCTGCTGAATGTCACCTTCGCGGTCGTCCTGCTGTTATCCAACCGCAAATTGGAGCAGCAGTTCGCCCGCGCGACGGAGGATTTGCGGGCGCCCATCCTTACCAACCGGCCCCGCCCTACCGTCATCATCCGCCGCCAATTCTTCTCTTGGTGCGAAGTGGAATCGCCAGACTACGCCACCTACATCGCCAACCTGCGCGACATCGCCTGCCCCGAATCCACCATCCGCGACCTCATCGTGGCCGACGTGAACCAGCTTTATGCAATCAAGCGCGCGACGGAAATTGTCACCTCCGAGCAGCAATGGTGGCGCAGCGAACCCGATCCCGAGATCGCCGAGGTTGCCGAGGCCAAACTCCAGGCCCTGGACGAAGATCGCCGCGCCTTGCTGACGCGACTCCTTGGCCCGAACTGGGATTTCGACGACGCCACCGCCTTGGCGCAAGCCCTCGCCCTGCCGCGCACAGTCATCCCGCTCGACGGCCCGGTGCTCGGCCTGCTGACTTCTGACGTCAAACTCCAGTTACGCGAGGTCGTGGCTCGGCAACAGCAACGCGTGGAAACCTACCTCGCCTCCCTCCGCGAAAGCGGTGCCTCGGCCGACCCCGCCGAACTGGCCCGCCTCCGCCAGCAGACGCGCGACGAACTGACCGGCGTCCTCTCGCCGCCCCAGTTGGAGGAGTTTCTCCTGCGCTATTCGGACAACGCCCAAAGCCTGCGCGGCGAGCTGGGCCAGTTGCGCCTCTTCAACACCACGCCGGAGGAATTCCGCGCCCTCTTCCGCGCCACCGACGCCTTGGACCAGCAGATCAAGCTGCGTTACTGCGGTAGCGACCCGGCCAGCGTCCAGGCGCGCACGGCGTTGGAACAGCAACGCGAGCAGTCCATTAAGAACGCCCTCGGCCCGGATCGCTACGCGCTCTACCACCGCCTGCAGGACCCGCTCTACGGCGACGCCCTGCTGGCGGCGCAACAGGGTAACAATCCCAATGCCGTCAACCCGCTTTACCAGATCGCTCAGGAAGCCGCCCTTGAACAGGCGGTCGTGGACAACGACCCCTCGCTGACTTCGCTCATGCGAGAAATCCGGCTCAAGGAAATCGAACTGGAGCAACTCAAAGCGAAGCACGAACTCCTGGGCGGCAATGCGCCCGCGCATAAACCCGCCGCCCAGTCGCCTCCTGCCGCCCTCCACGTCATCCAGAACGGCGACACCCTCGAACGCCTTGCCGCCGCCTACGGCACCACCGTCCGCGACATCCTCTCCGCCAACGGCAATCGCGATGTCATGCGCCTGCGCCCCGGCGACCCGCTCTACCTGCCCACGCCCGCCGCGCCGCCGCCCAAGAGCCGTTGAGCTTGTCACGCCGTCGGGAATTCTGGCAAGGCGCGGCCCAGCGCGGAGGATCGGCGTCGCATCTGTCTCTGACATCAAAGGGAAACGGTCCTGATGAAGGAATCTTTGTTGCAAGGAACGCCGCCATTGGGCCAGGGAGGGGATCGAAGATGGATGCAGGCACGACGCCTGTCCTACGCCGGCTTTGCCTGCCCGCCACCGAACAGCCAGCGAAACAACGCCCGCAGCCCAATCGGTCGCACGCCGTTTAGCGAATAGACCCGCGCCAATTCCGCTTCGTGCGTCCGGCAGCGCGGCGGCAGAATCATGGCGCTCGTCGCCTCCTCGCCCTCGACCCGGACCAACTCCGACCAGATCAAGCCGTGTCCCACCGCGTACGACCCCGGCGGCAGCGTGAGCCTCCGCGCCTTCAACACCAGCCACGGACGATACCGGAAAACCAGCCGGCCCTCGGTATCGTGGGATAGTTTGCCAAACGTCCGCGTCGGCACCTTCCCGGTTTTGCGGCTCAGGAACATCCAGTTCGCCGTCGCGTCCGGTGTGAAGCGGCGCTGGCGAAACGTCAGCACATCCCAGATCGAAACCATCCCCAGCACGCTCAGGCGGAACGACCAGCCCGCAATCAGCGAGGCCAGCAAAATGAGCGCCAGCGACCACGCCGCGCCGATCCACGGGTTCTGGTTAAAGGCCGTCGCCGTGACCGTGGCCAGCACTGCGCCGCGAAAAAGTTTCAAGCCCGCGTCCACCGTCGTGAAGGGACTCAGCAGGATCAGCACGTTGATCGCATTTGACGCGAGGAACACCATGCCAAAGGCGAGCAGCGCCACCGGCACCATCAGCGCGTTGTAGAGCGGATGCAGATCAATCACCGCCAGGCCCGCCGCGCCCAGCGCGGCGTGATCCGGCTCTGCTGCGGCGAAAATCATGGCCACCAGCGGCACGAACGCGCCCGCCGCCACCAACCCGCTGATTTTGTGCTCGACCGCCTCCGCCACATCGAGCGGCTTCTTCAAGACTGTCGGCGCCGCCGTGCCCACCGTGTCCTTGGCGATGCAGACACCCACCAGCACCAGTGCTGGCAGCCAGAACCACGGCTGCGCAAACCACGGTAGCGACGCCCGTTTCTCCGCCGGGGCCTGCACCCACTGCCACACGCCCACGGCGCTCATGCCCAGCAACGGCGAGATGGCCACGCCGGTCACGGTGGAGATGGTTTGCGCCACCTGCGCGCCGGGCGACGGGGCGGGTGCGGGTTGGGTGGCCGGGGCGGAAGCCGCGCTGGCGGCCGGCGTGCCGGTGAGCCAGAGGCCCAACGCCAGCGCCACGGAGGACAGCAGTTTTGTTTTCATACGCTGCCAAGGTGCCGTGCTTTCGCCGCCTGTAAAGTCCGCAGAATCCGCTCCTCCGGTGCGCGGTGCCTTCACCGCCGCTCGTATCGGGGAATTGAATTCCCCGGCGGTTCTGGCAGATTGCTGCCCGTTGCCCTACGATAAAGTCCATGAAATCAAAACCCGTTCTTCCACTCCTGAGCGCGGCCCTGGCCGCCCTGGCCGTATTGTTGTCCAGCGGCTGCGCCACCGTCACGGAAACCGGCCGCAGTCAGTTGAACCTCGTCTCCGCGTCCGAGGAAATGCAGCTCGGCCTCACGACGTTCCAGCAGACGAAGCAGAAAATGCCCGCTAGCAGCGACGCCCAAGCCAACGCCCTGGTGCAGCGTGCCGGCCAGCGCATTGCGGCCGTGGCGGACCTGCCCAACGCGCAGTGGGAGTTTGTGCTCTTTGACAGCCCCGAGGCCAACGCCTGGTGCCTGCCCGGCGGCAAGGTGGGCGTTTACACCGGCCTGCTCCCCATCGCGAAGGATGAAGCCGGACTGGCGACTGTGATCGGCCACGAGGTGGCGCACGCCTCGGCCCACCACGGCGCCGAGCGCCTGAGCCAGCAAATGGCCGCCCAGGCTGGCGGCAACGTCGTGGGCGCACTGCTCTCCGGCAAGAGCCAGACGACCCAGGCGCTCGCCGGGCAGGCCTACGGCCTCGCCAGCGAAGTCGGCGTGCTGCTGCCCTACAGCCGCAAGCAGGAGTCGGAGGCCGACTACATCGGCCTGCTTTACATGGCCCGGGCCGGCTACGATCCGGCCGCGGCGGTGGCGTTCTGGGAGCGCTTCGCCGAATACAACCGCCAGCATGGCGGCGGCGATACGCTCGTGTTCCTCCGCACCCATCCACTCGACGCGCAACGGATTCAGGAACTTAAGAACGAACTGCCCAAGGCCCAGGCCGAGTATCTAAAGGCCCGGAAGAACTGAACCGGGAATCCGAATTCCGGAATCGGCAGGCCGAAACCTTTTCTCCACACCGCAGGGAATATCGTTCTGCGGAAGGCACCTTGGCCCGGAGATTCGGGCTTCGGGTTTCAGCCCTCTTTCGTCATTCGCGCTTCGGAATTCAGCTTCAAGCGTGTCCGTGGCACGGCGGAATTTCACCTTCCACCGCAGTCGCTTTCCGCTTGGTGATCCTCACCGAAACGTCGTCCGGCTCGCGTTGCAGGCACTCCCAAAGGAACGCGCCGGGATACTGGGCCTCGAGTTGCTCGCGCAACCGAGCGGGCTCGTGACCGTTGCGCACGATGAAGTAATCTCCTACCGACAGCTCGCGGCAGGTCTGGAGGATGCGGCCGTGCTTGGTGGAGCAATGGATTCTCCGCACATCCATCACGCGGTCCTGGCCAATAGCGATTTCAGCTTCAAGAGTCATGTTTGTTGGAGTTATGTCGGACACAGAAGGTGAACCGGGCACCCGCCCTTGACCACTATTAAATACACGCTGAAAAAAACTACAAGCCGTTCGCGGCGCCAGGGAAGACGGCAGCGGGGCGGGCTGGGAATTGCGTGGGGCCACGCCTGTAGCTGCTGACAACGCAGCGAAGAAACAGGGAAACGGAGACTGCCGCCCGGCGTGAAGCTGCCCCGCACGCTGAAAGGGCACCAGGGCATGGTCCGGAGCGTCGCCTTTTATCCGTCAGGCCGCATCCTGGCGGCCAGTTCTTTCGCGGTCATTGGGGCGGGGGCAGGGCCGGGAGACGAGTTCATGCAAATTGAGAAGCCGGCTCGAGGGCTGTCAGCCTCGCAGCTTCCTTTCCAAGATTTCCCCCGCCAGCGCCGGGTTCGCCTTACCCTTGCTGAGTTTCATGACCTGGCCCTTGAGGAAATTGAGCGCGGCGACTTTGCCAGCTTTGAAGTCGGCGGCGGGGCCGGAGTTAGCGGCGATGGCGTCGTCGCAGTACTTTTCGATGGCCCCGGTGTCGCTGACCTGGGCGAGGCCCCGCTCTTGCACAATGACCGCCGGGGCTTTGCCGGTGGCGAACATCTCGGCAAAGACTTGCTGCGCCGCGGAACTGCTGACGGTCTTATCTTCGACCAGCGCAGTGAGTTCGAGGAGAGATTCGGGTTTGAATTTCAGGTCGGCCAGCGAGCCGCGTAGGACAGGCGTCGCGCCTGTCTCTAATTTCACCACCATTCCGTGCTCCGATAGCTCGGCAATTCCAGGGATCGGCGCGCCGCCGGTCCTACTTTCCGCCAGCTTGGAGCGGAGGTTGTTGATGACCCAGTTGGCGAGAGCTTTCGGATTCTTCGCGGCCTTGGCAAGGCGTTCGAAGTAATCGCCGAGCGGCACGTCGTTCTTGAAGGTCTCGGCGTCACTGGCGGGCAATTGGTAGTCGCGCATGAAGCGTCGTTTGCGGGCCAGCGGCAGTTCCACCTGTCGCGCCCGCACCTCGGCCAGCCACGCCGCTGTCGGCCTGAGCGCCATGAGATCCGGGTCGGGGAAATAGCGGTAATCGTGCGCGTCCTCCTTGGTGCGCATCTCCTCAGTGATGCCCACCACGTCGTCCCAGCGGCGTGTGGATTGGACGAGCTTGACGCCTTTCTGCACCGCCTCGATCTGGCGCGGGATTTCATAATCGAGCGCCTTCCGCACGCCGGAGAAGGAGTTCATGTTCTTGATCTCGATCTTGGCGCCGAGTTCCTTGGTGCCGACAGGGCGCACCGACACGTTCACGTCGCAACGGACCATGCCCTTCTCCATGTCACAATCGCTGATGCTGCCGTGGATGAGGATTTCCTTGAGCGCGTTGAGGTATTCATAGGCCATGTCCGGGCTGGTGATGTCCGGTTCGGTGACGATTTCCATCAACGGCACCCCGGCGCGGTTGAAGTCCAGGCCGCTGTGGCGCTCGAAATGAGAACTCTTCCCGACGTCCTCCTCCAAGTGGGCGCGGTTAATGCGGACGCAGGCCAGGCTGCCGCCTAACTCAAACTCCACGAACCCCAGGGCCGTGGACGGCTGGTTGTATTGCGTCAACTGGTAGTTCTTGGGCATATCCGGGTAGAAATAGTTCTTCCGGTCGAACTGGGCGCGGGCCGGGATAGTGCAGTTCAACAGCAGTCCAGTGAGCACGGTCAGGCGGAGAGCTTCCTCATTCGGCACGGGCAACACCCCGGGCAGTCCGAGGCAGACGGGGCAGACGTTGGTGTTGGGCGGCGCGCCGAAGGCATTGGCGCATCCGCACCACAGCTTCGACTTCGTCTTGAGTTGCACGTGAGTTTCCAGACCAATGACAGCTTCGTAGTCCATATAATGCGAGCGGGAGTTAACCACGGATGAACGCGAATGAACACGGATTTTTATCGGGCGGAAACACGCGCGGTTCAACCCGAACTCCGACATAGACAGGCGGCGAAGAGTAGTGGGACAGGCATCCTGCCTGTCCAGTTGCGCGGTCAGTCACCGGGGAGATTTTTCCCGCAGGGCGAACCGCAACTGACCGGCTGGAAGCCGGTCCCACTACGCGGAGGCATTTCTACTTCGGAATTCGGGTTGAACAGCACCAACGCCATGCCGCCGTCATGGACCAGCACCTGCCAACGTGGCGGGCTTGCCGCCAGGAGTTGAGCGCCGCCCCGCTGGCGCATGAAGCGTGGAGTGATTGATCATGACCGCAAAGAACCTTGGCCGATTGCAGAAAGTGGACCTGCGCGAAGCATGGTCCTCCGAATCTACCGACTTTACCCCCTGGCTCGCGCAAGAGGAGAATTTGAAGCTCCTTGGTAAAGCCATCGACATGGAGTTGGAACTCGAATCCCAAGAGAAAGAGGTTGGCCCCTTCCGGGCCGACATCTTGTGCAAGGACACGGCGACGTACGACTGGGTCTTGATTGAGAACCAGCTTGAACGCACCGACCATTCGCCCCTTGGTCAGTTGCTCACCTATGCCGCTGGCTTGAACGCTGTCACCATCGTCTGGGTAGCCGAGCGGTTCACCGAAGGGCATCGGGCAGCTTTGGATTGGTTGAACGAGCACACCGACGAAAAAATCCACCACTAATGCACAAAGTCTTCGCACCCATAATGCGCAATCTTCCGGTCGAGGGGGCGCAGTAACGGGCACCGCGGCCTCGCCCGCTCTGCATGGGCGGACACAGGCCACCAGGCGGCGGGAGCAAGGTAGAGGGCGGGCGAGGCGGGGGCGTTCAACGCTGGTTTCCCGGTTGCCTCCGCTTCCGCCCGGCCTCGTGCCGACGCTGGCCGCTGGCGGTGGTTCCGCTGTTGTCCGGCTACCCGCCAGACTTGCCTTTCCCGCCGCCTCCGTGGCACCATCCGCCACCATGCCCCGCACTTGCCACACCCGCCGCCACGCTGCCCCCGTGACCAGCGCCTCCGCCGCCCTTCCCCATCAGGGCAGCGGCGACGCCCCAGCCCACATGCCCACCCACCTATGAGCGACCCCAACCTCTCCTCCTTCATCTGGTCCGTCGCCGATCTTCTGCGCGGCGACTACACGCAGTCCGAATACGGCAAGGTCATCCTCCCCTTCACCGTCCTGCGCCGGCTCGATTGCGTGCTGGAGCCGACCAAGGCCGCCGTGCTATCTGAACTGGAAAAGCGCACCAAAGCTGGCCTGAACCCCGAACCCTTCCTGCTCCGCAAGGCCGGCCAGCACTTCTACAACACCTCGCCTCTCGACCTGAAGAAGCTCATGGGCGACCAGGACCACATCGGCGAAAACCTCCGCGCCTACCTGCAAGCGTTCTCGCCCGCCGTGCGTGAGATTTTCGAGAGCTTCGATTTTCACATCCAGATTGACCGCCTCGCCAAGTCCGGCCTGCTCTACCTCGTCACCGAGAAGTTCGCCACCATTGACCTCCACCCTGACGCCGTCAGCAATGCCCAGATGGGCGGCGTCTTCGAGGAGCTCATCCGCAAGTTTGCCGAGGCGTCCAACGCCACCGCCGGCGAACACTTCACCCCGCGCGACGCCATCCGGCTCATGGTCAATCTCCTCTTCATTGAGGATGACGACGCCCTGACCAAGCCCGGCGTGGTACGTTCCATCTACGACCCCACCGCCGGCACCGGCGGCATGTTGAGCGTGGCGGGCGAGCACCTCGCCAGCCTGAATCCCGACGCCCGCCTCGTCATGTATGGCCAGGAACTCAACCCCGAGTCCTACGCCATCTGCAAGGCCGACATGCTCATCAAGGGCCAGGACATCGCCAACATCATCTTCGGCAACACCCTTTCCGCCGACGGCCTGCCCGGCAAGCACTTCGACTACGGCCTGTCCAATCCCCCCTTCGGCGTCGAATGGAAGAAGATCGAGCGCGAGATCCGCAAGGAAGCCGCCGAACAGGGCTTCAACGGCCGCTTCGGTCCCGGCCTGCCCCGCGTCAGCGACGGCTCGCTCCTTTTCCTGCTCCATCTCATTTCCAAGATGCGCCCGGCCAAGGATGGCGGCAGCCGCTTCGGCATCGTCCTCAATGGCTCCCCGCTCTTCACCGGCGGCGCGGGCAGCGGCGAGAGCGAGATTCGCCGCTACGTGCTGGAGAACGACCTCGTGGAGGCCATCATCGGCCTGCCCACGGACATGTTCTACAACACCGGCATCAGCACCTACGTCTGGATCGTCAGCAACCGCAAGCCTGCGGCCCGCCGGGGCAAGGTCCAGCTCATCGACGCCAGCGGGTTCTGGCAGAAGATG
>CAINDV010000691.1 GCA_903847485.1 uncultured Verrucomicrobiota bacterium | reverse complement strand
TCTTCCGTCTGCTGCTGGTAGTCCAGCAGGCGGGTGCCGTCGCCGCTGTCCTGGAACTGGGTTGACTGCAAGTGCCAGCCCTCGGGCAGCAGGCGCAAAAGCAGAGCCTTTACATCCTGCTCGCGGTTGCGCTGGTCAAAAGAGGCCGTTTGGAGATCGGGCATCTCGATCCACAGACCCGTCTCAGCAGGGAACCAAGCTGGTCGGCTAGGGTGCCGTGGGGAACGCACAACAAGGCCGTTCTGTGTCCCTCTCCGCCGACGGCAACACCGCCATCGTTGGAGGGGGCTCCGACAACAACTTCGCTGGGGGCGCGTGGATCTGGACGAGGAGCGGAGGAGTCTGGACACAGCAGGGAACTAAGCTGGTTGGCTCTGGCGCTGTGGGGAACGCTTGGCAAGGCGGTTCCGTGTCCCTCCCCGCCGATGGAAACACGGCCATCGTCGGAGGGAGCGACGACAACAGTGGCGTTGGGGCCGCGTGGGTCTTCGCCTCAGCTCCACCGGCTGTGTGGACGAGCGGCGGACCTTACGGCGGAATCATTGGGGCTCTGGCGATCGATCCCACGACTCCCGCCACGCTCTACGCCGGGACGTACGGTGGCGGGGTTTTCAAGTCCACCAACTCCGGCGGAAACTGGGCCGCCGCCATGACGGGATTATCGAATCTGCCGGTCGGCGCTCTGGCGATCAATCCCACGACACCCTCGACGCTCTACGCCGGGGTGCGGTACGGCGGGGTCTTCAAATCGACCGACTCCGGAGGCAGTTGGGCCGCCGTCAACACGGGACTGACGAACCTGACCGTCGTGGCTCTGGCAATCAATCCCACGCCCCCCGCCATGCTGTACGCCTGAACGTCCTACGCCGGGGTTTTCAAGTCCACCGACTCCGGCGGCACCTGGGCCGCCGCTACCAACACGGGGCTGAACCTGTACGTCGGAGCACTGGCGGTCAATCCCACGCCCCCCCCCACCATCCTGTATATACTGCGCGCGGTAATAGACTGAGCTATTTGGAAGCTCTCAGAAACGGTTGCATTTGTTTGATTACAAGTGGTTTGGCAGTTCTGGAGGACCGCTTTAGAAAGCGTAGTTAGTGACCGCGTGCGGTATAGCTGCGCTACGGCATCAACGACATCCGGCTGTTCTACGAAAACGACCTGCGGTTTCTGCGGCAGTTCTGAGATGTCGCTGAAAATCCACATCGAAACCACGATCCCGAATTTCTACTTTGAAACCCGTCGGAACGTCGAATGTATTTCACGCCGCAACTGGCCGCGCCGCTGGTGGGACGACCAACGCCAAGAACACCAACTCGTCACCAGCCTGGTCGTGCATAATGAATTGAGCGATCCGACGTATCCAGAAGCCAAGCGTGGCGAAGCGCTCGCCTTGCTCGACGAGCTCCTTGCTCGACGAACTGCCCGTTCTCGACCTCAACGCACGGATTGATGAGATCGTGAAAACCTCCGTTGAGAACCCGTTGATGCCGCCGCAGCCTACCGCCGACGCCATCCACCTGGCGCTGGCCTCGCATTACGGCTGTGATGTGCTGTGACCTGAAACTGCTTTCATCTCGCCAACCCGAACAAGTTCCGGCATGTTTAGGGCCAGTCAACAGGCGACTGGGCTTGCCGACGCCGATGGTTGTCATGCCGCTCGAACTGTTGGGAGAAATGCCATGAAAGCACATCAAGACTAAGCCCTTGCCGAAGTGCGCGCCGCCCGTAAGGCGGGGTGCGATCGCTTTGGCAACGACGCGTGGCGACTGCTCGCGCACTTGCGTGCCGAGCAACGCAATTATCGTGGGCGAGTCATCAAAAGTTGGTCGGAAGTTGAACCAGTTGGCGCGTTGCGCGAAACGCCAGGCTATTGATCAGAAACGCCGGAAATGAGAAACCTGAAGCCACCATCCACTAGGTCGTGGACGTCGCCGTTAAGGTGTGCCTTACCACCACGAGAGAGCTTGGCCGTCCAATTTCAGAACCCGAAGGCCGCCTCTTTCCAGCTTTATGTCTGACCTAGAACGCGCCCTCCAAATCGCCGTGAAAGCGCACGCTGGCCAAAAAGACAAGACCGGTGCCGCCTACATCTTCCAGCCGATCCGCGTGATGATGCGTTGCGCCACCCTGAACGCAGGGGTTGTCGCCCTGCTACATGATGTTGTCGAAGACACAGCAGTTACGCTCGACCAGCTTCAAGCAGAAGGATTCTCGGCAGAGGTTCTTTCCACGCTTCGCTTGGTTACTCATCTGCCCGGCATGCCGTACGAGGACTACATTGAGCGCGTGATGGCAGACCGGACGGCCATCGAAGTGAAGAATGCTGACTTGGAGGACAACGCTGACATCCGTCGCTGGCAGGAGTTGGATGACTACGCGGTCAAACGACTGCGTAAGTACGCGGTTGCTTACCGACGATTAACAGCGAAACGAGATGAACGAGCCACTTAGCAAGCTGACAAATTTTGCGACCATGAACACCAACTCCTTTACCCGCCGCCGCTTTCTGCAAGTCTCCCTCGCCAGCGCCGTCGGCCTGGTGCTGCGGCCCGCGCAGGCCGCGCCAGTGCCGCAGCCGAAGTGGGGCCTGTGCCATGGGCTGTCATCCGCTGTGTTCGCCAAGTCCGCCGGCTACGATTTCCTGGAAAACAGCGTCTCGTCACTGCTCGTTCCCGCCAAGTCAGAGGCCGAATTTGTCGCCACCCTCGAAGCCATCCGCAAGTCGCCGCTGCCCTTCAACTCATGCAATGGCTTTATCCCCGGAGAACTCAAACTCACCGGCCCGGCTCCCAAGACGGGGGAAGCCCTGGCCTTCGCCAAGATCGCCTTGGAGCGTGCGGAACAGGCGCGTATCCGCTTCATTGTGCTGGGCAGCGGCAAGGCCCGGGAGATCCCGACGGGCTTCGATCCCAAGAAGGCCCGCGAACAGTTCATCGAATTTTGCCGCCAACTCGGTCCCCTGGCCGCGCGCCACCAGGTCACGATCGTGCTGGAGCCGCTTAACCGTCGCGAAACTAATTTCATCAACCGCGTCTCCGAGGGCATTGACTTAGTGGATCAGATCCGCGAGCCGGCCATCCAACTGCTCGCCGACATCTATCACATGCTCCAGGAAGACGAATCGCCCGACTCCCTCCGCCAGGCCGGACCGCGCCTCCGGCACTGTCACATCGCGGAGAAAGCCAAACGCACGCCGCCAGGCTTTGCCGGGGACGATTTCAAACCCTATTTCCGCGCGCTCAAAGACATTGGCTACACTGCCGGCCTCTCCATCGAGGCCGGTCCTTGGGCCAAGGAACCGGTCGCGGAAATGACCCGTGCCCGCCAAGTGATGGCGGAACAGTGGAGCGCTGCTTGACCCGGATTCAAAAGCCCGAATGGCAGGTGGAGAATGACGAATGACGAAAGAATGACGAAGTCCGAAGCCCGAAACACGGTGCCTTTGCGATTGGCGGAGGCGCGCGGCCCGGCATCAAACCGAGCTGGGCCACCGCGCCGATTCGTCATTCGGGCTCGTCATTTCCCCTTCGCTCCCATAGACTCCCGCTTGGCACAAACAAACAAATACACAATGAACACCCCCACCGCCGGCCTAAGCCGGAGAACCTTCCTCAAACAAACCAGCCTGGCTGCGGCCTCGCTCGGCGCGCTGAGCTTCGGCGCCCGCAGCTATGCCGCCATCCCCGGCGCCAATGACCGCGTCCGCGTCGGCGTGGTGGGCTTCGCGGATCGCTTCAAAGGCACCTTGTTGCCCTGCTTCAAGGACCATTGCAAAGAGCTAAACTTCGATATCGTCGCCGTCTCCGACCTCTGGAGCGTGCGGCGCGACGAAGGGCAGAAGGCGCTGGAGAAATCCTTTGGCCATCCCATCACCGCCTGCCGTAACAACGAAGAGCTTTACGACAAGGTGAAAGACCTCGACGCCGTCATTATCAGCACCGCCGACTTCCAGCACGCGCTGTTGACTGTGGACGCCGTGAACGCCGGCAAGGACAGTTACACCGAGAAACCGCTCGCCGAAACCATGGCCGACAACTGCGCGGTGCTGAAGGCCGTGCGCGACAGCGGGCGCATTGTGCAAATCGGCTCGCAGCGCCGCAGCGGCCCGAACTACCAGGCCGCCGCCCAGTTCATCAAAGATGGCAAGTTCGGTCCCATCGTAAGCGTTGAACTACTCTGGAACGTCAATCAGCCCGGACGCTGGCGCCGACCCGACCTCGTCGCCAAGTGCAAGGAAGAGGACACTGACTGGAAACGCTATCTCCTCAATCGCCCGGCCGATGTCTGGGATCCGCGCAAGTATCTCGAATACCGCCTGTTCTGGCCTTACTCCTCCGGCATCCCCGGCCAATGGATGTGCCACCAGATTGACACCGTCAACTGGTTCTCCGGCCTCGACTACCCGCGCAGCGTCGTCGCCAACGGCGGCATCTACGCCTGGAACGACGGTCGCAAGAACGCCGACACCTTGACCGCCGTGTTCGACTACGGTGCTGCAGACAAACCCAACTCCGGCTTCCAAGTCATCTTCAGTTCCCGCATGACTAACGCCGCTGGCGGCACTAAGGAGGTCTATTACTCCAACGGCGGCACCATGGACTTGTCCAAGAACACCATCTCCCCCGACGGTGGCCTCACCGAGAAATTTGCCAAAGAGATGAACCAGCAGGCCAACCTGCTGCCCAGCATCAAGCTCTCGGACATCCAGGTCGAAACCGCCGCCAACACCGGCACCGACGACCTTACCTCCGCCCACATGCGCAACTGGCAGGAATGCGTTCGCAGCCGCAAACCAACCAACGCGCCCATTGAGGCCGGCTTCAACCACGCCGTGGCCGTCATCATGGCCAACGCCGCCTACCGCACCGGCCTGCGCGTGACTTACGACCCCGTCCGGCAGGAAGTCCTGGCTGACGGCAAACCATTCAACCTCTGAGCCTGCCAGGTGGTGGGGGCCAACGGGCCTCCGCCATCCGTATCGGACATTACGTTGGGTGGCCCACGGTGCTCACGGGATCAAGCCGATAGCAGGTACTCACCTGTCCCCGGGGGATTACTCAATAGGTGTTGATACTGCCTCACGGAGGCATGGAAGTGAATGCCAAAAGGCCGAATTCCAACTGATTTCGAGGGTTGCCGCACTCGATTGATGTCAGCATCCATACCTGTTGAGCAATACCCAAAATCGCGCGCAATTCCGGCTTTGCCTCTCTTCCGAATGTGGGCTGGCCACCCGGCGTCCGGTCTGTTACATTGACTGCGAGATGATTTGCCGCAGCGCCCCGTTTCCACCGATTTCGGTGTTACCCCCGGCGAACGAAGCAGCGGTAAAATGATTCGCCGTGTGCGAGTTGGCGTGACGACCAATCACGCGTAGAGTGGTGGCTAGGTTCGGTGCCGTGCGTCTTATTTGAAACGAAGTTAATCCAATGCAACTAACTATGAAACCAACATTGACACTTGTTCGCCCAGGCCAGAGCCAGGCACCGTCTTTCCCGCAGCGCGCCTTCACGCTCATTGAATTGCTGGTGGTCATCGCCATCATCGCCATCCTGGCGGGGTTGCTGCTGCCCGCCTTGGCTGCGGCCAAGGAAAAGGCCCAGCGCATGAAGTGCTTCAACGCCCAGAAGCAGATTGGCCTCGCCACGCACCTGTATGCGGGCGACCACCGCGATAAGATGGCGTTCCCCAACTGGAACCCACCGTGGATCCTCGGCTGGCTCTACGATCCCAAGACTACCGGCACCCCGCCCAACCTCAGTGCCGCGCCTTACAACATCAACCCGGTGCTGGCCTACCAGGACGGCCTGCTTTGGCAATACATCAAGGACACGGGCATCTACCGGTGCCCGCTGGATAAGACCAACACCACCAATTGGAAGAATCGCATTAACAAGTTGTCCACCTACGTGATGAACGGTGCCGTCTGCGGTTACGAGGGCCTTGCGCCCGCTGGCAACACCTACAAACTGACCGACTTCCGGCAGGATGCCTTCATCATGTGGGAACCGGAGGACACCAGCCCGATCCGGGGCGAGAACATCTACAACGACGCCTCCAGCTACCCGGACCCGATCGGAGACTTTGGCCTCGGCCGACGCCACGGCAAGGTCGGCGGGATCGTGTTGAACGTCGGCGGCAGCGTGAGCTTCGTCAAGTATGTGGACTGGGTCAATGAGGCCAAGAATCCTAACAAGAATCGTCTCTGGTGTAATCCTGGCAGTGCCAGCGGCCATTGAAGGTTCGGCCGACAACCCGCGCTCCGATGAATGCCGGGCAGGCCTGCATAAGCGCTAACTTGTTTTAAGGTCGCTAAGATGGCAATATTCCTGAGTTACCCGTTTTCTCGGTGACTCCGCCAGTTCTTCCGTGATCGTATTCCAATTCGCGATCATGGTGATAAGGTTAAGCGCCGGGTTAAGCGCCGGGTTAAGCGCAGCCACAATCTGATGAAAGGCAAACGCGAATTCACGCCCCCGGCTGGGTGATCGTCCGCGCTTGCAAGCGATAGCCCCAGGGGGAAAGTGCGCTGGCCTGCGTGATCAATTTTTCTCTTAGTAGCGTTACGAACAGCTTGCCCTAGAGCCAGGCTTGCGCACTTTCGTCGTCCTGCTTGGGCAGAGGCCCCAATTGGGCGATTTGTTTGAATCGCTTAAACCACAACTCGCTTTGCCAGCGGAACCGATACCACTCCAGAATCATGGCGCCGGGATACTGGTCCTCGGGAAAGGTCGTGAGCACCATGATGTACTCGGCGTAAGAGTGCGTCTAGGGCGCAGAGTACGTGGCCTGAGTCGGTGAGTGGAGTTCTGGATCGCTACCGGCCCTTGCGCTGGGAGCGGGTGGAATCGGTCGCGCAATATCGGCAGCGGAACGAGTTGCTGGATCGATATCATTACTGGCTCTTCAACGGAGTCGAGTGGGTGAATTTGTGGTCAGGAGGCTATGCAGAGAAGCTTGAACAGTTGGGCTTTAGACCTCCTGATCCCGCGCTTTGAAATCGCGGCCGAGCGGATTGCCCATGAGACCAAGTCGCCGGGTCAGGTAGCCCGGCCTACAGCCCTTCCCCATTGTGTAGGCCCGGTGCCCTCACCGGGCGGCTCGCGTATTTTCCTCGGGGCTCAGGAAGTCTGAATCTAAAGCCTAACTGTTCAAGTTACTCTGCATAGCCTCCTCAGTTCAACTGCATAGATAGAGCCTGTTCCCAGCGGAGGAAAGGGCTGTCGTTGGTGATCGGGACTGCGTTTGGGCGGTATGCAAGCGGGGGCGATTTCGTGATGGGAGGCCAAATCGTGCCCTTATGCCGGGGAACTTCACCTGCTGCGGCCCAACACCCCAGGCACCAGCGATCAAGGCCAGCGCTCGTCAGCCGATGCCAAACCTGCCCAAAATAACGTGTTTTGGCCTCAAGTCATGAAATCGCCCCCGCTTGCATACCGCCCAAACGCAGTCCCGATCAACAACGACAGCCCTTTCCTCCGCTGGGGAAAGGCTCTAGATACGGCTAAGCGGGCAAGTGCCATCTGATCTAGGTCAGTCTGGTCTGGTGGATGGATGAAAGACGCTCTGAAAAAGATCGGCAGGCTATGGTGGCGGCGGTTCGGTGTGGTCAGTCGCAACGCGCCGTGGCGCGCCGCTTTGGCGTAGGCCTCAGCCACTGGCAATACTGGCTGGCGCGCACGCGCAGCCAGCAGTTGGAACGGGTGGATGGGGCGGATCAATCGCACGCGCCGCGGCAACAAGGGCGGCCAACCAACGTCCATGGGCAACGCCGCGTGCTGGCTTGGCGGCAGGAGTTGCGGCCGGGCGACTTGGGCTTCGGCAGCGCCCAGGCCATGGCCGAGGCGCTACACGCCGGGAACACCAAAGGCCAGCCGCCCAGCCGGCGCACCAGCGGTCGTATGCTTAAACGTCACGGCGCTTTGGCCGCCGTGCGGCGGGTGCGGCGCACGGCCCCGCCCGCCGGTTGGTATCTGCCGGACGTGGCGGCGGGCACGGCGGAACTGGACGCCTTCGATGTCATCGAGGATCGGCCTTTGGAAGCGGGGCCCCGGCTGGACGTGCTTACCACCCGCGCGCTTTGGGGCGCGGTCTGCGGGGCCTGGGGCAGCGCGGCCCAGCGCTCCCGCTGGCTCTGCGAGCGGCTGACAGCCCACTGGCGGCAGCACGGCTGTCCGCTGTATGCCCTGTTTGACCACGACGCGCGCTTCCAGGGAACGCACACCCATCCGGATGTGCTGGGGCAAGTCATCGCTTTTGCCTCTCGTTGGGCGTCACGCCCGTCTTTGCCCCGCCACGGGAACAGGGGCCGCAAAATCTCAATGAGAGCTTCAACCATCTGTGGCAGCAGCAGGTCTGGCCGCGCTTTCACCACGCCAGGGTCCCGGCCTGCCCGGCCGCCAGTGACCGGTTCGTGGCCGCTTACCGGCCGCGCCGGGCCACGCGCGATGACCAGGCCCCGCCGCGCTGCGCCTTTCCCAAACGCTGGCAGTTGGATCTGCCAGCACGACCCAGTGGCACCGTCATTTACCTGCGCCGCACCAACCCTGAAGGGACGATCCAGGTGTTGGGCCATCGGTGGGCCGTGGATCGGTTCTGGGTCCCCGGTTGGTGCGCGCCGAAGTGGATTTGGCGGCCAATCAAATCCGCTGCTACCGCCTGCGCCGGCACGCACCGGAGGATCAGCCATTGGTCAAAACTTTCCAATATGTGTTTCCGCACAAGCCCATTCATCCCGCCTGACCAACATCAGATGGCACTTGCCCGCTAAGCCGTAACCAGGCAGCAGAAAGCCCCTCCCATTAACCGCAGAGACGCGAAGGACGCGGAGAATACGCACTTTCGGCGGCCGGTTTCGGGCTCACCTAATGGTGACCTTGGTCAGGCCCCAGGCGGCTAGTCTTGCTCTGCGTCCTGCGCGTCTCGGCGGTTCATTGGTGGGTCTTTCTGCTGCCTGGTTACGGTTAAGAGCCGGGGAATAATCTCCTGGCGCAGCACGGCGATCAGTCCGGGATTGGCCACCGTGTTGACCACGAAGAACGGACGTCCCTCCCGGTCATTGATCCAATAGTCGGTGGTCCCCCGCAAACACAGTTCCTCCCGCGCCACATAGCGCTTGGGTAAGCCGTATCCATGCAGTCAAAACCGCCAAGCAAACCGCAAAGACGCGATAAACGCAGAGGGAAGCGCCTGCTTGCGTCACCCTCCAACCAGTTACCATTCAGCGAACCCTGCTTATCCGGTTGGTTGCCAAACGGCTCAAACGCAGAGGCGCAGAGGACGCAAAGGTTTCCCAAAGGGCCTTCTCTGCGTCTCTCTGCACGCTTCGCGCCTTTGCGTTTGACCCGCTTGGCAACCAACCGGATAAGCAGACAGTGAACAACCACAAGCTTGCCATCGCGCTGTTTTCTCTGCGCCCATCGCGCCGCTGCGGTTCACCACAGGCGTGCCCACTGCATAGTCACGGGCAAAGGGGTTTGGGGGCCGTGATACACCCGCACATGCCCATCCAAATAGAGCCGCCTAGCCAACTCCGGGGCCGGCGCCATCCATTGTTGGCTCAGACTCGCGCTCCAGGATTCCACCTACGGCCCCTGGGCCATCAACCCCAGCTTGGTCCGCAACGTATGCACTTCGGGAATCCGATCCAACCCCAGCCATTCGTTCAAAGAGGCGGGTGAAGCGGGAGCGGGGCTCGGCCCGGGGCACGGCCACCTGCTGGGTGCCATGCTCCAGCCACCGCACCCGGGGCACCGCGCAGACAACCATGGTCTTGAACTGGCAACTGTCGAGATGTCGCCAGCACCGCTCCTCCTGCCCGTGCCCCCGCATCTGCCGGCCGCAGGTCGGGCAGCCCCATACCGTCTCCAAGCACCGCACCGCCACCTCAATCTCCTGCGGCTCCCGCTGCAAGGTCACTCGGCCCACTTCCCACGGCTCGGTCAAGCCCAAGAGTTGCTAATAAAGTTGGATGTCTTGCATCCGCCCATTCTGCTTGCACTCAATGAAATTCCCAACGCCAATCTTGGAGAACCGAAGAACCTAACAGCGAGACGCTTGTCAAGGTCTTCAAGTCAATGCGCGACGAGCCGAGGGTCCTGACCCGCAGCAGGTCATTGGACCAGCCCAGGTTCGTGACATAGAGCACGGTGTTGTCCTTGCTGCGGGTGAAGCGGATGCCGCCATCGCCATCATCGGCGACCATCCAGCAGCGGGTGGAAAAGACCGCCTCGCCGATGATGTCCAGGCATTTTCCCATCTCGGTAAGCATGGAGATAGTCTCGGGCTCAAGCTCGCCATCGGGTGTCAAGGGCACGTTCAAGAGCAGGTTACCGTCCTTGCTCACCGCGTCAATGAGCATGTGGATCGCACTCTGAGCCGACATATAACGTGAGGCGGCATTGCGGATCCAATACCAATCGGCACCCATGGTCTTGTCCGACTGCCACGGGTAATGCTGGACGCTCGTGGGGTATTATGAACGTTGCTGAATAGTTGACATGCTACGGTTGCAGGCCCTAGCCTCGGGCGCATGAAAGCCCTGCCGCTTGATCATTCTGAAATTGTTTCTCCGGCGATCATAGTGGGTAGAGATTGAGCTTTCCGCAAAAGAACAGGATGCGAATCCGGTAGTTCCGGAAATTGCGAAAGCCGCGCGCGGCGGATTTGAGACTCTGGATTT
>CAINDV010000690.1 GCA_903847485.1 uncultured Verrucomicrobiota bacterium | reverse complement strand
ACGGCCAAGTCCTCAGCTTCCTGACCAATAACTTTGCCTTGCCCGCCGCGTTGATCGCGCAACGCCACAAGTGCCGCTGGCAGGTCGAGTTGTTCTTCCAATGGATCAAACAAAACCTCCGGATCAAGCCCTTCTTCGGCGCCAGCAACAAGGCCGTGAAGACCCAGGTGTGGATTGCCAGCTGCGTTTACGTGCTGGGAGCAATCGTGCGCAGGGAGCTGCGCTGGGCTCTTAGCCCGTCCCCAATCCGACAGGTTTTGCGCGTCCACCCGTTTGCGCAAGCGCCTCTGGCCGAGCTGCTCCCGCAAACCCTAACGCAAGACACCCTTTGTGATTCGCGTAACCAGTTGATGCTCTGCTACTAATATCCGGATGCTTCTGTGGTACGATATTGCATCTATGATGCCGTTGATGCAGGACAGCATTTCGTAAGCCTTGCCGTTGCCGACCTTGTCCACCCGCTTCAGTTCCAGCAGCCGCGAAACGATTTTCGGCCCATTCGGCTGTTCCCAGGCGCGCAGCAGATATTTCGAGAAGTCCAGATAGCGCTGGACACCTGTCATTCGATAGAGCAGCACCATGGGCTCCAGCACGCTGCCCGACGCCATGCCGACATGAGCGCTTGATACGTTTATATCGAGCTTGCCAGGTTCATCGCCAAAAGTTTTGCAGAGCAGATCGCCCATCTTCCGGCAAGCCGGCAGCAGGTCCATGTTTCCGGTGTAACGGACGTAGGAGATGAGGCCGAGGAGGTTATATTTGTGAGTCCAGACATCCCATTCGGTCCAGCGAGCCCATAATTTGCCGTCGAGGCTATAGGTGCCCTGGTAGCCATCTTCGAGCTGGCACTTGACCAGTCCCGTGGCGACGATATCAAGCTTCTGCCGCAGCGCAGGATCGCCGGAGTTGACCCACGCCATCGTGGCGGCATGCAGCCATTTGCCGATATGCTCGCCATCGTATGACTGACACCCTGGCCGATTATGATAACTCAGGAGCAGGCGGTTCGGATCAATCTTCACCAGCCGGTTTTTCTCGCTGGCCTCCATGCGTGAGCCTGTCCAGCCGGTCAGATGCACGCGATAGGGTTGCTGGAAATCCTGCCGGTCGGCAATGGCGCAGGCGACCTTTTCCGGCAAAGGGTCTGCTGCAGGCACAGCGCCAAGGGGCATGGTCGCTAGCACCATCATCAGAGGAATCTTCATGTGTTGCTCCTGGTTGTTATGTGCGTGCAATTGATGTTTCTGCTATTTTTCAAACGCCTGCAAGTCGCCGCACGACGAGAAGGCCTGCTTCAGGTTATCGCCGCAACCTGGTTTCCCAATGACACGGACGCCAAATACCTTGACCGGGGCGGCCAGCGGGCAGGTGAATATGTCGCCTTCGCGCAGGGTGCCCGCACTGGTGGCGGTGGTGGCGGGATAATCCTTCAGTTCACCCGCATCTTCCCACGCCCCGCCATTGTTGGTCTGGATCTGGATGTGTGGTTTGCCGGCACTGGCATCGAACCAGCCGCCGGCGTGGAAGATCCTGCCATGGGCATAGAGCACTCGTGCCACCGTCAGCGGTTCTGCCAGCGTCACCGCATACCAATCCTCCGCCGCTGACTTGCCGTTAAATGTGACCACATATAGTAGACGTCCTAGTGAAGTTTACATTTGGCGACGCAGAATTGCTTTACCTTTTCGTTAGACCAGGACGCCACGGTGTCCCGGATGGATCGTTCCACCGTCGCCAATTGCGTGGCGTATAGCCCGGTCGTGACTT
>CAINDV010000689.1 GCA_903847485.1 uncultured Verrucomicrobiota bacterium | reverse complement strand
GCGTTTTGGGGGTTTTGGCGGGGGAGATGCGCTGATTTGCTGGGAAATTCGCAAATCGCGCTGAGAAACTTTTCTGAAACTGGGTTGAGTATCGAAATTTAGGCTAGAAAGCCTGCCCTACACCGGTTTGGTCAACTTTAGCCCGAATTCCGAAGTAGAAAGGGGAGCGCACCAGGGGCGAGCGCGCTCCCCTTTCTATTTCGGAGTTCGGGCTAAACGGGAGTGATCCGATGGGGGAGGGAAGAGTCGCGGGATTCCACACTAATTCCACGCTCCCCTGCCAACCAAAGCTACGGGTCAGAATGTCAGAGGCTTAGAAAGCCCCGGAAACAAAGCCTCCTCACATCGGCTCCTACAGAGTTTCGAAAGTGACTCACCAGAGGCTCTTTCAAAACCTGGTTTTGTTGGGAATTGTTTTTGATTTGTTTGAACGGAAAGGCGTGCGGGACGTCTGTTCCTCATGCCCGGCCTGACGACGATTTTTCACCACCTGCAACGGCAACTTTTCCCCGCGCTTACGGCCGAACTCGGCACCCTGAGCGCCTTGGATCAACAGTTCTGCGAGGTCATTGCGCTCACCGATCTGGGCCGCTTCACCCGGCGTTACGAATGGTGCGGCAACGGTTGCCCACCCTGTCCGCGCACTTGGCTGGCGCACGCTTTCATCGCCAAGCACGTCTACCAGTTCCCCACCACCAGTGCGCTCATGGACGCTTTGAAGTCCCGGCCGCTGTTGCGCCAGCTCTGTGGCTGGGAAAGTCCTGGCGAGATTCCCAGCGAAGCGACCTTCAGCCGTGCCTTCGCCGAGTTTGCGGACGACCAGTTGCCCCAGCAAATCCACGAACATATGGTCAAAACCCACGCCGGGCCAAAGCTGGTCGGCCACGTCAGCCGCGATGCCACGGCGATCGAGGCGCCCGAACGGCCAGCGGCCAAACCCACGCCCCCGGTTCCAGCGGTACCCCGCAAACGCGGACGGCCCAAGCAAGGCGAAGTGCGTCCGCCCACGCCGCCCAAACGTTTGGAACTCCAGCCCGGCCGGCCGCTGGCGGATAACTTGGCGGACTTGCCCGTCGGTTGTGACGTGGGTTGCAAACGTAACAGCAAGGGGCATCAAGAAAGTTGGATTGGCTACAAACTCCATCTGGACACCGTGGACGGAGACTTCCCGGTCAGTGCGATTTTGACCAGTGCCAGTGTGCATGATTCGCAGGTGGCCATTCCGCTGGCGCAACTGACCGCCCAACGCGTGACTTCGCTCTACGACCTGATGGACAGCGCCTATGACGCGCCACAGATCCATGCCTTCAGCCGGCACTTGGGCCATGTGCCGATCATTGACCACAACCCGCGTGGCGGAGAAAAACTCCTGTTCGCGCCGGCCCAAGCGCAACGGTTCAAGGAACGCAGCGCCAGCGAACGGGTGAACAGCTTGTTGAAAGAGCGTTATGGCGGCCGGTGGGTTCGCGTGCGGGGCGCCGCCAAAGTGATGTGCCATTTGATGTTCGGGTTGGTGGCGCTCACGGCCACTGCGCTCTTTGCGCGCTTGTGTTGAAGCCCACGCAGCCCACCGCCGGCGACAGGCGGCCCTGAAACTCGCGCCAAAACTCGGCGCGGCGGGCGGAGCCTGTTTGCGCGAATTAGCCTAACTTTCGATACTGGGGCGAGTTTCCCTGGGCGGCCTGCGGATTTCCTCGATCTTTCGCAGGCGGATACCCAAAGGTCTTCACTACATTTCTTGCGTTGCGATCACATCGTC
>CAINDV010000688.1 GCA_903847485.1 uncultured Verrucomicrobiota bacterium | reverse complement strand
GGGCTGGCGCTCGCGGGGCGCATCCTGTTGGAAATGCGGTCCCGCAGCAGCCGCGACAAGAACCCGCTGCCGCTGCTCGGCTTGGCGCTGCTGCTCATCGGCTGGATCGGCGTGTTCTTTGGCCGGCTCATCCAAAGCGCCGTCAGCCGCCAGCGCGAATATCTGGCCGACGCTTCCGCCACGCAGTTCACCCGCAACCCAGAGGGCCTCGCTGGCGCTCTCAAGAAGATCGGCGGCCTTTCCATCGGCTCGCGCCTCGAATCCCCGCGCGCCGCCGAGGTGGGACACCTCTTCTTCGCCAACGGTTTGGGCAGCCCGTTCTTCTCCCTCTTCGCCACGCACCCGCCAGTGAGCGATCGGATCCGGGCGCTTGATCCCACCTTCGATGGCCAATTCCCCGCCACGCGACTCGTCGAAGCCGTCGCGCCCGCACCGCCAAGCCGCGCCACACGACCAACGCCCGCCACCATTCCGCTGCCGAACCGGGGCGCGTTCCCGCTGCCGCCCATGATTCCGGCGTTAGCCATGATGGATCAAGTCGGACAGCCAACCGCAGCGCACCTGCACTACGCTGCCGGTTGGCGCGATGCGCTGCCTGCTTCCATCTCAGCCGCTGCCCACGAACTGATGGGCGCCAGCGTGCTGATCTACGGGCTATTGCTCGACGCCGATGACGCCGTTCGCGCACGCCAACTCGAAGCCCTTTCGGCCATCGCCGGCGACGGCGTGGCGCAGGAGACACTACGGCTGTGGCCCGACATTGTGGCCGCCGCCAATCTCGCCCGCCTGCCGCTAGTGGACATGGCGTTGCCAGCGCTGGGCGAACTTTCGTCGGACCAGTTCCAACGGTTCGATGAAGCCGTGCAGGCGTTGATCGAAGCCGACGAGCAGATGAGCCTCTTTGAATACGTCCTCCAGAAAATCGTGATGCGCCATCTGCGCCCGCGCTTTGGCCGCGTGCGGCGAACCGTCACCCAGTATTACGCGCTCAAGCCGCTGCTGCCCGACTGCGCGTTGCTGCTCGGCCTGCTCGCGCAAGCCGGTCAGGACACGCCCGAAGAGATCGCCGCCGCCTTCCGCGCTGGCTGGCTCCAACTCGGAGTTGGCGGGCCGGTGGGAGAAGAGTCGGCCCTGCAATCCGCCGACCTTGGGCAACTCGACGCCGCACTTAGCCGCCTTGATCAAGCCTCACCGTTACTGAAAAGGAAGATACTCAACGCCGCCGCGCAGACTGTAGCCGCCGACGGAGCGATCAAGGAAGACGAAGCCGAACTGCTGCGTGCCATTGCCGACACGCTGGATTGTCCGCTCCCGCCGTTCATCCAACTGGCGGCCCCGTGAGCGGCGGGTGCCGTCAGAGGCGGCTGTCGGTTTCGGGTTTGGGAATGCACGTCGGACGCAACGGAACGGAAGGCACCTTTGAGCCGGGCGCGCCGGGTCAGAGGACCCGGCCTACAGCAAGGGCGTGGTTCTGTAGGCCCGGTGCCCGCACCGGGCGGCCCACGCTGTTTCCTCGGGGCAGGAGTTCTAACACTAGAGTTCGGGTGCGCATTACTCGATATCGGCCTGCTCCAAGACTTCAAGTATCCGGTTAAAGGCATTATACAAGTCGGCGTTGTTGCGCAGGTCCACCGTGAACCGTGCGTCGCGGTTGGGCCGGGAAGCTACACTCCCATCCACATACAGAATGTCGGCCAGTCTTTGCTGGTGATGGGTCCGCGGCTTGACGTTGTAAGCCGCCACGGTGAACGAACAGCGGAACTGTGAGTCTATGGCCAGCGCGCGAATGGGGGTTCCGTTGCGATTATGGCCGGGATTTACGAGGCGAAGGGATTCGGGTTCGATGGGCGGAGTGTAGAACAATTGAGTGACGCCGCCGTGCCGGTAGTAGTAACTGCACTGAGCCTGATTTGTGCCCACCTTGGCCAATTCGGCTTCCGCATCCACGGTTTGATCGGAGCCGGGGCAGAACAGCACTTTGGGCGTCTGCGCCAAGTGATCCTTCAGGAGCAATCCCAAGGCGACCGGCGCGCCACTCCGCAACGAAAGCAGGCTCGTGGGTGAGCCGGTGGAAGGATAGAAATCCGCTGGATGAGAGAACGGCGGCGCGTTGGGGCCGTAGGGCATTTTGCCGTCATTGTCCTGGGCGTAACCATGCACCGCCAGGCCGATTTGCCGGAGGTTGGAAATGCACGCGGCCTTGCGCCCAGAATCCTTGGCCCGGGCGAGCGCGGGCAGTAACAGGGCGGCAAGGAGGGCGAGGATGGCAATGACTACCAGTAACTCAATGAGCGTGAACGCATGGCCCAGCGGCCGCGTCTGTGTTACCCCCAGGGCGCGCGCCTTCACAAGCCATTCCTACGGCGACTGGCGTGCCCGATAGAAGCGGCTGCCAACATTTGTGTTCGTATCCGTGAACGGGACGCTGCCCGCGACATTCGTCACCGTTCCGAGGCTGGTCCAACTCGACAATGGAAGCGCGAGGTTGGTGCTGGCCAGGATCTCAAATCGTCCCAGCGCGCCTTGTAGGATGAATTGGAACTGCCGGTTGGTCATGGCGGTACCAGTAAGTATTGGTTCCCGCACCACAGTTAGGCGGACGTTGTCCAGATCCCAATAACCACCTTGCCGATCGAAGCCGACAGTAGATGCCAGTTTAATGCCGATACTCTTGCCCGCCCAAGTATCACTCGCCTTGACCGTCGGAACGCTGACTTGGAAATCGGTCAGGTGCGTGTCGTTTGGGAAAAGCGTCTTGGTGTTAGTAATGGTCGTCG
>CAINDV010000687.1 GCA_903847485.1 uncultured Verrucomicrobiota bacterium | reverse complement strand
GGAACATGCTATCGGGGGGCTGAAGCGTTTTGGGGCGGCCGCGAACATCTACCGCCACCACAAGGCTCGTTGTGATGGTCGCTTCAATCTGCTGGCCGCCGGTCTGTGGAACCTGCGACTGGCCTTCCAAACCACCTGACCAAACTTCAGAATGCCCCCGTTCCCGCTCGCATAGCTATTACACAACAAGTCTATTGAAACCTCGTCAAACTCAAGGAACTGACGACATCTGCCCCGAGAGACGCTGAAGCGTTCATTTTGGATTTGCTCGCGCCTAATCGGGACGCGCGGGTTTTTGAAATCGTCAGCTTCGCCATTCTAAAACTCTTCTACCACGACCAGAGCGTCTATTTCGACTTCGACTTAGACAAGCTTACGAAGGAACACCTCAAGCTTTTCAAGACAGGTCGGACGAACGCGAACGATGGCGGAATTGATTTCGTGATGAAGCTGTTGGGCCGGTTCTTCCAAGTCACTGAGACATTGCAAGGCGTTTGGCTGGCAGGCTCAGAGAACGGGGCGGGCCTCGAGGAGGAGTCGGAGGACGTGGGGCGGGTGGCGATGGTAATGTTCGAAGAAATGGGCCAAAGGCTGGCCTTGCTCGAAGGGGATGCGCGCCAGCAGGACGTTGCGGGTGAGCGCCAGATTGAGGGCGGCGTTGGGTTGGCGATGGCGGTGGCGATCTTCCTGCCAGGCGCTGGCGTCGCGCTTGTGGTGGTTGCGGGTTTCCACCGGCCAGTGCCCACGCACCGCCTCGGTCGCGCGCTTCTTCTCGCGGGCGCTCAGGCTGGAGAGGAAGTGGCGGGGGTGGCTTTGGGGCGTCTGGAGCGGGTCGTTCTTTTCCGTCCAGTCGCGCTGGATGAGGATGGCCGGGCGGGCTCCAGGTAATCCGGCGTTGACGGGCGAGATCGGGGCGACGGCAGCGCGGCGCTGGTCCAGCCGCCCGGGTTCGCCTTCCTGGCTCAGTTCAAAAGGGGGGTGCCCTTGAGGGCTTGCGTCGCGCCGGTTAGGCGTGTGGAGGTGTTTCCCTTGGTGCCGATGAGGTAGTCGCCGCCTTTGTCCACGATGACGCGTCCGGTGGCTTCCTTGTTGTGGAGCGCATCGGCGGTGACGAGTGCGTTGGCCAGTTCGACTTGGGGATCGGCCAGCAGGGCGCGGCCTTCGGTGACTTCGCAGTCTTCCTTTTTGCCGCGGGCCACGGTCATGGCGACAGGGCGTCCGTCCTCGTGCCGGCACAGCGTGATGATCATGCCGCAACGCCCGTTGCCGACGCTCTTGCCGTCCAGGGCGAGGCTGCGGGGCAGCCGCCCGGCGTGGGCTTGTAGGAAGGCGGTGAGCGCCCGCGCATAGGCGGCGGGGTCAATCGCTCCGAGCAGGTCGTTGAGCGCGTCGTAGCCGGGCATCGTGAGCCGCCCGCTGTGCTTGTCTCGCACGCGCAGCCCCAGGGCTTGGCGCTGGCGCTGGGACAGAGGGGCCACTTTGCGCCAGATGTCGAGCACGTCGCGTGCGCCCATGAGCAGGCCCAGCGCGATCAGTCCGAGCAGGGCCGGCAGCGGGTGACGCCGGCTGGTGGCGGCACGCGGATCGGGCACTGCTCGGAAGGCTTCCCACAGGCTTTCGCGTTGGGCGACTTTGAGCGGGCTGCGCGCCCCGCCCCCGTCGCCCTCAGCTGCCTGGCAGGCTTGCGGCAACTTGCGCGCGCACAGCAACGGGCCTGCGTTGGGGGCCCGTTCTTTGAGCCAGAGTTTCTTGGGGCGCTCGTTTGGGACGTAATAGTCGGGGTGATCCTGCGAGTAGCCTTTGGTCAGTCCGGCCTGCACCCAGTTGGTGGCCTTGTAAACGGTGTCGGCGTGGCGCTCCGGATCGCTGAAGCTTTCGGCCAGCAACGGCCGATAACCGTGTTGGCTTTCCCATGGGCGGACCAGCTCCCGCAATCCCGCGCCCAGGCACTGACTGGCCAGGTTGGGTCGCCGCGTCGCTTCCAAGACCAGGAACCGCCGCAGTTGCACCACCAGCTTCAAGCGTTTGGAGCGCGTCACCGCATCCCAGCCCACCGT
>CAINDV010000686.1 GCA_903847485.1 uncultured Verrucomicrobiota bacterium | reverse complement strand
GTGGGCCGCGCGAGTTGCGCGTGAAAAGGCTCCCCCAGTTGTTCCGCCGGCAGGAGCTTGAGGCGGCGGCGCAGGACGCCTTCCAGCCCCGGTTCGAGGCGGCGCAAGGCCTCGGGGGCCAGGTGGGTGAGCCACCGGGCGCCGCAGTCGGCGTCGAACAGCAGGTTTTGCGTGCGGTCCGCGGGCGGTTTAAGGTAACGCCTAGACTAGGTTAAGCAATTGATGCTCAATAATATGCGAAACAGCATTCGAGGCAAGCGGCAAGTTGGACTTTTTGCACTTACATCTTGATAGGGTTCGAGGACGAGTTCGAGTTGTGGTTTCTCCGCGGCGGCCTGTTGATCGAGTTGGGCGCGCAGGCGGTGGGCACGTTGGCCTTGGCGTTGGGCGGCGCGCTGGGCGGTGGCGCGCAACAGTTCCTGCACGTCGTGAGCGGCCTGGGTTTAGAGGTGGCCCGGGTCTTGATCGGCCGCGGCCAGGAAGCGGGTGAGGGAGGTTTCCAGCGCGACGGCGGTGCGGGCTGCCAGCACGGCGAGGGCTTCGGGGACAGGCACTGCCGGAGTGCTCGCGCGGGAGCAACGAGGGGCGGCCAGAGCCGTCAGGTTTGAAGTCAGCGTGGTGGTCATGCCCCACCAGCTTACACGGCCGTGCAAGATATTGAGTTGCGCCCCAAATGACGCCGCCCATGACTTAGTGCTGGCGACGCTGCCTCATCCTGATATTATTTCCGGCTTGGCCAGCGCGAGGGCACGCTGGCGAAAGCCAGATGGACCGTTATTCCGTTCGCTCCTCGAAAAACTCTTTCCTCCCTGGCGAGCCTTGTTTTTAGGGTCAGGCCCGTTGGACATCTGGAAATCGTCTATGGATCTAAACTTGCAAAACAAAGTGGCGCTCGTCACCGGCGGCTCGCGCGGGTTGGGGCGGGCCATCTGTCTCGCGCTGGCCGAGGAAGGGGCGAAAGTGGCGGTGAACTTCGTGCGGACGGACCCGTCCGACCTGATGAAGGAGCTCACCGAACTGCGCGGCGCCAAGGCCGTGGCGGTGCGCGGCGATGTGTCGCAGCCGGAAGCAGTGCGCGAGATCTTCGACCGCACGGAGCGCGAGCTGGGACCGGTGGACATCCTGATCAACAACGCCGGCACCTGGCCCACAGCCCTCGTCAAGGACATGACGGACGAGGATTGGAGCAGCGCCCTCGCTATGAGTCTCACCGCGCCTTTCCTCACCTGTCGCGAAGCCGTGCAGCGCTGGCTTGCGTCCGGGCGCCAGGGCCGCATCGTCAACATCACCTCCCTGACGGCGTATCACGGGACCACGACCGGCCACGCTCACTACGCGGCAGCCAAGGCGGGGCTGGCCAACTTCACCATTTCCCTGGCGCGCGAGATGGCGCCCCACGGCATCGCCGTCAACTCCGTCGCGCCCGGCTTAATGGAAACCGACATGATCGCCGCTGCGTGGGCGAAGAATCGCACCAAATATCTCGAACGCATTCCGCTGGGCCGGATTGGCGACCCGGCGGAAGTGGCTGCGGCCGTCCTGTTCCTGGCCTCCGCACGTGCCAGCTACATTACCGGCACCGCCCTGCATGTGAACGGCGGAATGGAGATGAGATGAGCCAGTTCTTTTGACACAGACATGCTCACAACCCTGAAGGAAATCCTCCGTGCCGCGCAGGCCGGCAGCTACGCGGTGCCGGCTTCTGACTGCGTGGAAGACCTGATGGTCCGCACCATCCTCGAAACCTGCGAGAGCCTGCGCGCCCCGGCCATCCTCATGGGCCTGCCCGGTCCCGACCTCGACGGCAACGGCTGGCACTACATTCCCGGCCTCGTTGAACTCCAGCGCGGCAAGCCGACTGCAAATTGGCGCTCCGTTTCGGGTGCAGCCTGTTCGCATCAGAAATGGAGCCGTTCATGAATTGGCGCGAGGCGATCATTCAGAGGTTGAAGGACGATCCGCAGGTGACGGTGCTGATCCTGGGCGGAGGCATCAACGGCGCCGGACTGTTTCGCGAACTGGCCCTGCAAGGCGTGGACTGTTTGCTGGTGGACAAGGCGGACTTCGCCGCGGGCGCGACTTCCAAATCCTCGCGCATGATCCACGGCGGCTTGCGCTACCTGGAGAACCGCGAGTTCAAACTGGTCGCCGAGTCGCTGCGCGAGCGAAACCGCCTGCTGGACAACGCGGCGCATTACGTGGCCCCGCTGAAGACGACGATTCCGCTCGGCTCCTGGTTCGGCGGGCTGCTGAAATCCGCGTTAATTTTCATGGGCTGCAAGGTCGCGCCGGGCAGCCGGGGCGTAGTGCCAATTAAGTTCGGCCTGAGCTTCTATGATCTCGTCACGCGCAAGAATCCCAGGACGCCGCGGCATTTCCTGACCGGCAAAGCGGAGTCCTTGCGCACGACGCCCGGACTGCTCCCGGGCATCGTGGCGACGGCGACCTATTGGGATGCCTGGATCACGCAAGCCGAGCGGCTGTGCGTGGAACTGATTCAGGACGCCACGCGCGCCTATCCCCGCTGCCAGGCCCTCAACTACGTCCAACTCGAAAGTAGGCAGGAGGGCGGCGTGCGCTTGCGGGACGAAGCCACCGGCCAGGGTTTTGTGGTGCGCCCGCGCGTGGTGGTCAATGCCACCGGCGGTTGGGTGGACAAGACCAATGCCGCTCTCGGTCTCAATACGCGCTACATGGGGCCGACCAAGGGATCGCATCTCGTGGTGGACAACCAGGAACTCCACCGGGCGCTCGACGGACGCATGGTCTATTACCAGTATGACGACGGTCGCGTCTGCATTGTTTTCCCGTTTCTGGACAAGGTCATCATGGGGTCCACCGACATCCGCGTGGACGACCCCGACACGGTTCGCTGCGAAGAGGATGAAATCGAATACATGCTCACGACACTGCGCAACGTGTTTCCTGGAATCAAAATTCCGCGCGAGAACATCGTGTTCACTTTCTGCGGCGTGCGGCCCTTGCCGCGAACGGGCACCGATGTCACGGCCATCGTCAGCCGCGGCCACAGCGTGCGCCTCAATGAAGCCGGTGGGCGTCGGGCCTTCCCAGTGTACAGCCTCATTGGCGGCAAGTGGACAACCTTTCGCGCGTTCGCCGAGCAGGTCGCCAACCGACTCATGTTGCGGTTAGAGGTTCAGAGGAAATGTGGGACCGAACAAATGCCCATCGGTGGCGGGAAGGATTTTCCGTCTGATCCGGCGCGGCGGGCGGAGTGGATCAAGCGTGTGGCACAGCAATCGGGCCTCAAGGAACCTCGCGTGACGGATCTGCTCGAACGCTATGGCACGGCTGCGGAAACCTACGCTGTTAAGACCACCGATGAAAAAGAACGCCCGCTGAAATTGCTGCCCGGTTACACCGTCGGCGAAATCGAAGGCATCGTGGCCAACGACTACGTCCTGCACCTCGGCGATCTTGTTTGCCGGCGAACCCTCATTGCGTTGCTGGGCGACGCTCGCGAGGAGGTCTTGCGTGAGTTGGCCGGCATTGCCGGCCCTTTGCTCCACTGGGACCACGCCCGCCAAGAGCAGGAGGTGCAGCGGGCCAGCCAGGACTGGGGAACTCTCAACTTTGAAGGTGTGTCATGAATACAACGTCGTTGACGGTCGGTTTCATTTGTCTGCTGGTGGGCGCGGTTTGCGGCGGCTCGTTTGGTTTGCCGAGCAAGTATGTTCGCAAGGAGACGCCGTGGGAGAACCTGTGGGGGCCGTTCTTCTTTTTCGTGACCATCGCCATGCCGGTCCTGCTCGGCCCGGTGCTGGTGAAAGACTTCTGCTCACTCTTCGCGGACGCCGGTTTGGGCGTGCTGATCATGCCGCTGGTGTTCGGCCTGTTGTGGGGCGCCGGTTCGATGACGCTGGGGATGAGCTTCGCGTTCATCGGACTGTCCCTGGCCTACTCGCTCAACTACGGCGCGCAGATTATCACCGGCGCGATCGTTCCGATGGCGCTGCATCATCGCGAGCAGATTCTGACCACACGCGGCGGCGTGATTTTGCTGGGCGTGGCGGTGTGCCTCGTCGGCGTGGTCGTCTCCGGTCGCGCCGCCATGCTAAAGGACCGCAGCATGAAGAAGGACTCGCCCGCCGAAGCGCCGTCGGAGGGCGGGATGAAGAAGCCAAAGATGTCCGCCGGCCTGATCCTTGCCATCGCCTCGGGGGTGCTCTGCGCTTGCTACGGTGTGGCGGCGAGCTACACCGGGCCGCTGGCGAAAATCGCGGAAGAACAATTCCACAACGAGCCGTGGCGCGTCTCGTGCGCTACCACGGCGGCGATTCTGTGGGGTGGCGCCATTTCCTCCTGTCTCTACTGCGCGTTCAAACTGACCAAGAACGGGACTTGGAAGAACTTCGCCACGCCTGGCACGGGCCGGACGCTGAGATTGGCGCTGGCGATGGCGTTCCTCCACAACGGCGCGATCTACCTGTTCAACCTCGGCTTTCCTAAACTGGGCGATCTGGGAGTGTCGGTCGGCTACGCAGTGTTTATGTCGTTTGCGATCATTGTGGGCAACCTACACGGCTTTCGCACTGGCGAATGGAAGGGCGCCAGCCCCCAAAGCAAACGCCTGGTCATTGCGGGCATCGCCATCCTCATCGCCGGCGTTTGCGTTCTGGCCAAGGGCAACGCGATGGGGCAGCAGTAGGCGGGAGCACTTTGCGATTCCGCCGCATCATGGGCGCGGCCTACGACATCTTCGACATTGGGCCGCTGCCGGTCGATCATCCTTTCCTCCGCCTCGACAACGTCACGCTCACCCCGCACCTGGCCGGCAGCACGCGCGACGGTTTCCGCAACAGCCCGGTGCTGATGGCCGGCCATCGCGCGCGGATGTTGCGCGGAGAAGGCCCGCAGCCGATAGTGAATGGAGTGCAGCCGGTGCTGGGGAGGCGGCCAAGCTGAGGCTCACGCCAACTTTCGCAGGTCGGCCTGGATTTCCTTTAGGGCCGGATGCAGCCGCTGGAAGACTTGGAAACGCTCCGCGTATTGCGCCGTGAGGCGGAGGTCCGGCTCCAGCACGCGCCCAGGACGATACACGCGCTCGAACGCTTCCTGTTCGTCCCGATACAGCCCCACGCCGAGGCCGGCGAGGATCGCGGCGCCCAACGGCGTGGCTTCTTCGATTTGCGGAATCTCGAACGGCTTGCCCACCATGTCGGCTTTGTTCTGCGTCCAGAAAATATTTTGCGCGCCGCCCCCAACGGCGACGAAGCGCTCGGGCGTCACGCCTAGCGAACTCTGCAGGCCGTCCATCATTTGCAGGAACTGGTAGTTCAAGCCTTCGACCATCGCGCGCAATAGGTGGCCTTTGCCGGTGATGTTCCGCAGGCCCACGAACGCGCCGCTCGACTGCGGGTCCACCACGGGGATAGTGCTGCCGGAAAAGTGCGGCAGAAACATCACGCCGACGGCGCCGGGCGGCGCTTCCCTCGCCAAAGCCATCAAGTAATCCCAATCCACGCCTCCTTCGGTCCTGGCGCGTTGCGCTTCCTCGAAGCCGAAGTGCTTGCGGAACCATTCCAGCATGTCCCCGGCGACGACGCAGCCGATGCCCACGTAGCGGTCGCGCGCGACGTGAGAGTCAATCCACCAGCCAGTCGCGCCGGCTTCGGGCGCGAGCACGGGGCGATCCAGAGCGGTCAGGATCATCTCCCAGGTGCCCACGATGTTGAGTACCACGCCGGGGCGAAACGCGCCCGCCGGCAGGGCACCGCAAAGCATGTCGTGTCCACCCAGCGCTACCGGCGTGCCGACGCGCAGGCCGGTGGCGGCCGCCGCTTCAGCGTGGACCGCGCCAATGACGGTGCCGCTCGGTTTGGGATCGGCCAGTAGGGCGCGGTCGATGCCGGAGATGCGAAGGAGTTCGTCTGAGTAGTCGCGGCGGGTCTGATCGAAGAGCAGCGTGCTTGAGGCCATGCTGAAGTCGGTGGCTTTTTCGCCACAGAGCATGAAGTTGACGAAATCCTCGATCAGCAGCCACTTGTCGGTCCGCGCGAGAATCTCCGGCTCGTGCTCGCGCATCCAGAGAATGCGCAGCGCCGTGTTGAAAGCCCAGATCGGATTGCCGCCGATGGAAAACTGCTCTTCCGCACCGACGTGTTTCAGCCACCACTGCTGCTGCGGCGCCGTGCGCGGGCAGTGCCAACTGATGAACGGATACAACCAGCGTCCGTCCTTACCAATGGGCACGCCGTCCATGCCCATGCCGGTGACGGCGACGGCCTTGATGTCGCCCGGATTCTGGAGTTGCGCGGTGGCTTCGCGGAGTGATTCACACACGCCGCCCCAGATTTGTTCGGGCCGCCAGATGGCCCAGTCGGGATGTTCGGGATGGGGATGAACCAGTTCCGTTGGCCGGTTGGCGTGGGCGACGGCGCGACCGTCGAGGTCGTAGATGACGGCTTTCAGGCTGGTGGAGCCGAGGTCAATTCCAGCGAGATAGGACATGGTGGTTACTTGGTAGGAGGGTTTGTTAGTTGCGTTTTGGAGGCCAAGTCTTCTTCAGGCACTCATCAGAGCGGCCGTCAAACTCTTGCAGGAAGTAATTCTCTCTGAACTCGGCCAAACTTGCGGATGGTTCCTCCATCCTGAGGTCCAACATCCCGATGCAGAAGTGAAATGTGGAGTAGTACCAACAACCGTCTGAACCTCGTCCGATGAAGATGTCATGAATCCGGCGGTCTTCCTTGCCGCACTTGCTGGCAAAGACAATCCACTCCCCGTTTGTCAGGAGGATCAAGTGATCAGAGAACCACGCGCTCGAGTCCGATCGGTCTCGTATCACTTGCTTTCTCAGCATCTCCATCTCACTCGCCAGCCAGTTAGTGTCGCTGGCGCGATGGGCGATCTCCACAGTGGCGTTGTTCTTCCAGTCCTTCCGCGCCTTTGAATGGAGCCGAATTGAAAGCCCAGTCGTACTACTTGCCAGAAAGCCAATGCCACCCAGCAGGAAGGCGACAGTAGCGACGGCAAGAAGGAGCTTCTTCCTCACAGTTTCTCGGGCTTCGCTTTGGCGGCTCCAGCGATCTCGACAGTCGGAAGCGGGCGGTGGTAGATCCTCACACCCGCGATGCGGCCGGTGACCCGGAAATCGTCGCTGGGACCGGCGCTGTATTGGCCGATATGCAGCTCGCCGGGCCAGGCACCGGTCTTCACCGGACCTTTCGCTTCAGCGACCGGCACTCCGTCCTCGAAGAGCCGCAAGTTCTGGCCATCAAATGTGCCGACGAGGTGAACCCAGCGTCCGACGACGGGCGTGCCGCCGTCGCAATCAATCCCGCCCACATGCCAGCGCCACTGATTGCCCAGGCGTTGGAGAAACCATCCCGCCTGTTGCCACACGCCGCAGCTTACGAGCACAGGCATCCGTCCAAGTTGATCGAGCCACACCCAACATTCGACCGAGAGCGGCTGGCCCAACTCAAATTCGCTGCGGTGCGGGAAGGTGATGAATCCTCCCTCTTTGAGATCCAGAGTTCCATCCACCACACCCGCCTGGCCATGCTTTTTGCCGGGCTGCGTGTCGCCGTCGTAGAACCTGCCGCGCACCTCCGCGCCGAACGCAGCGGTGAAGACCGGTTTCTTCAGCACCAAGGCGGACGCGCTCACCGGCGAAGTCGGCTCGCTCTCCAATCCGCGTTGGTTCACGGCGCGCACCACGTAAGTGAATGCGGTCTCCGCTTCACTGGCGCTGTCCGAGTAGAGCGGCAAACGCACCGGATCGCTCGTCAGTTTTCGCAGTTCCTTCGTGCCAGCCGTGCTGCGATAGACGTGGTATCCGAAGCAACCGCTGGCCGGTTCGTTCCACCGCAAGCGTATCGCACAGGATGCCGATGTGGCCTGCAAATTGGAGGGCGCGGCCGGCGGCACAGGCGGCGGCACGATGACGGTCAGGTGCGAAGGCTGGCTGCGTTGTCCTCGCGAAACCAGCACCAACGCATAGTGCTGCGAGCCGCTGGTGGCCGCGGAGTCCAAGTAACTGAACAAAGCCGTCTCCACCAGGAGCGTTTTGTCGCTGGGCACAAAGCCCGGCTGCGAACCGCGGTGAATTTCCGATTCCAGTCCGATGGTGCGCGCGGACCGTTCCCACATGAGGTTCACCACGCCGTCGCCGTTCACGCAGGCCGCGAGTGGCGGAGCGGTGGCAGGCAGCGGTGGCGGATTGAACGTGCGGCACACGCCGGCGATCGGACGCGCACCGGGCATATCGATACGCGGCGCCGCCAGCGCCAGGACGCGGCCGTCGCAGATCGCCGCCAGCATTTTCTGGTAATTGAGATCGTTGGTGGACACGAAGCTCACCACCGGGGTGCCGTTGGTGTCGGGCGGCGCATACGACCGCCGGGGAAATTTTTCCACAGGTTGCACGGCGTGGGCGTAGCCGCTTACGAGCAGGCGAATGCGCTGCTTTTGCGGGTCGGCCTTGCGGTCGCGGCAAAGGCCAAGACCGAAGCCCGCCGCGTCTTTCGGCAGCGGCGCGCGCAGGATGCGGCTGAATTCCGGTTTTTCCAAATTGAACCAGTCGCTCTCAAAGCGATCAGGCTGGCCGTTCTCCCCGTGGCATTTCAGGCAGCCGGCGGATTGCATCTGGACCGCGAGCGCCAATTTGGTGGCGGGCCATTGTTTGACCGCACAGCCGTGCTCGGTGTAGTCCCACGAGCCGTGGAAGAGGCCGTTGCTGTCAATCCAGGCCATCACCAGGTCCCGCTCCTGGCGCGTGAGATTTGGAATGCGTCCCTCGTGGCCATTGACCAGGAGCCGGGCCAGCGGGGCGGCGCCAGAGCCGTGCTGCCTCGGCCCGAAACGTTGCGACGACCAATAGGCCGTGCCGTTCATGCAATCAATGCCGGCAATCAGGTCGGCCACCAGTTGCGACTCGCGCCGGTTGACGAGGTTCTCGTAGCTGATGCTGAAGTGCTCGGTCCAACCGCCCGTCAGGTCAAGCCCCACGGCGATGCCGTTCTCTCCACCGTGGCAGCTCACGCAATGGCGGTCGAGAACCGGTTGCACCATGCCGGGATAATCCATGAACCCGCTGCCCCACGACTCAGACTGCGGCTGGCTCGGCTCCCGGTGCGCCAGTCCGCGCCCCTGTCGCTCGTTGTTTGCGGCCGAAAACTTGTGCTCGTGGCAGCCGATGCAAGAGCGCGTTGTGCCGGGCACGGCCTGCACGAAGGTGCGCATGCTATGCACCAGCCGCCCTTCGGCATCGAGCGCCTGCAAGTAAAGCGCGCGTCCGGAGGGTGCCTCGAAATACGCTGATCCCTCCTCGTCCACCGGCACCACCCCGAGATAGTTCTTCACGCTGAACGCCAGCGCGGCGCTCACGAGGAACGTTTGATTGTACGGATTCGCACCCGAATGCGTCCCGCTGACGCGCGAGGTTTCTTCCAAGAGGCGCAGCCACTTCACCTCGCCGCGTTTCACGCCATCTAGTCCTTGGTAGATGTTCTGCACGAAGAACCGCCCGGTTCGGGCGCTGCGATCCGCCACACTCTGCAGCACCGGTGGAACCGGACGCGGCTTCACCAGCATCGGTGAGTGCAGGCAGATGTCCGGATCGGAGAGCAGCGCGCAACGGTGGCCGGCACGATCCATCATCTCAATCACGTTGCGCGGGCTGCCGGCGGGCCGTCCGCTGAACACCACCACTTCTTCCGAGAGTGGCCAGGGTTCGCACGATTCGCCGGTGTCGCGGGTTGGCTCCGTGGGGTGTTCGAGGTTGAAGATCGCCTGCGTGCCGTTCTTGCCGAGCCGCGCGTCCACGAAAGCGATGCTGCCACGCGGGGGCGCGTTGTGTTTGGCGAACGTGCCGACGATCAGGTGTGAATGTGGCACGGGCCGCGCATCGAGGATGGCTTCCGGCAGCACCATGTTGTTCGCGTAGAAGGCGGTTTCCTCCGTGCCGTCGGGATGCATAGTCCACAGCGACTGGATGGTGAGTGCGTTCTTGTCCACGTATTCCCAGCGGCCGAAGAGAATACGCCCGTCCGGCAACACGCTGGGGTCGAACTCATTGACGTTGTTGACGGAAATCGGATGCAGATCGGAGCCGTCCGCGTTCATCACGTGCAGAATGCTGACGCCCTCGTTGGCGCAGGGAACCAGCCCGCTGGGACGGGTGGAGAGGAACACGATGCGGCCATCAGGCAGATAGGCCGGCGCGATGTCATGCTGGCCGCTTTGTGTGCCCTTGTAGTCGACGCAGGTCGGCGTGGGATCGGCCACGCGGCGCAGCCCCGTCCCGTCCACCCCAATCTCGTAAATGCAGGTGCTGCCGCCGGGTTTGTCCTTGAAGCAAAAGAGCAGGCGGGTCGCATCCCAGGAAAGTTCCGGGTGAGTATAAACGCCTTCGCCGAGAGTTCCCGGTGTAGTGGGATCAATGACCGGACGAACCTTCCACTCCGCCCGTGTTGCCTGCGGATTCTCCAGCACGTAGATGCCGCCTCCGCCCGGCGGCCATTTGTAATAGGTGTCGTAGATGTGAATGCCGGTGTAGGAATGGCGCTTTACGAAGAGCAGCGGGGCATCCAGCAGTTTCATCAACTCCTTCGCTGTCCCGCCGGGCTCGGGCGGCTGCTGGGCCGGGGCGGTCGCCGCAGTCGTGGCAACCTCGACGAAAAGCACGGAGGCCGCAGCCAAGGCGGCGACGACACGGCCTGCGGTTCGAGTATTCTTCATTATCGTGTACCGATGGTTGATTCGTTTCGGGCGGCTCATGTTCAATGTTCAGGAAGGCATGTCTCGGCAGTGCTCAGGAAAACGCCGCCACCGCGCCCAGGTGCTCCCAGCCGTCCAGCCGGAGCGGGTAGCGTCCGTAGGTGCGGATGACGTTCCACATCGCCAGATAGTTCCCCGGCTTCACGCCGGAGTGAATGCTGTTGCTCGACGACACGATCAAGCCACCGCCGGCACCGGCTTTGCGGAGGACGCTGATCGTCTCCTCGACCACCTGTTTCTCCGTTCCGTTGGTCAGCGTATGGGCGCAGTCAACATTGCCCTTCAGCGCGAGCTTGTGGCCGAGGCGGCCTTTCATGTCGCCGATGTCCAGGCCGGCAATCGGATCAATCGGGTCCAGAACGTCGATCCCCGAATCCACGATCATGTCGAGGATCGGCAGGATGTTGCCATCGGTGTGCTTAATGACGAGAAGACCAAGTTCCTTGAAGCCCATCATGACGCGCTTGAGTTGCGGTGCGAGCAACTCGCGGAACATGCGCGGCGAGATGAACGGCCGTTCTGTCGAAGCGTAGTCATCGCCGGTGAAAACAAAATCCGCCCCGCGCTGCGCGGCTTCCTTGGCCAGCTCCAGGTTCGTCTTCACGGAAAGTTCCACGAGGCCGCGCACCAGTTCCGGCTCCTCGCCGAAGGCCGCCATAAGGTTCTCGAAGCCCATGAGGTTGCGCGGAACGGAGAGCACGTCGTTGAGATGCACGCCGATGGCCAGCTTGCCCTTGTAGCGGCTCACCAGCTTCTCCAAGCTGGCGAAGCGTCCCGGCTGGTGCGGGTTGGGCGCGCAGTAGCTCTCCAAGTCCGTTAGCGTCTTGATCGGGCCGGCCACAGGCATGCCGTATTCTTCGGCGGAGTATTCGAGGATCGTGCCCCACTCGTTGCGGAAGCGGTGCGGCCCGATTTGTTCCTTGAGGTAATCCGGCGCGGTGAGGATCGCATCGAGTCCCATGCGCACGGTGAATTCCTCCATCGTGCTGCCGGGACAGATCGCGTCGCGCACCCGGCGGTCAATGATCCATTCAAAATGCGGGACGCGATCCGGCTCCTCCCGTCGAAGAGTGCGCATGACACGTTCTGCTGAAGTCAGTTCTTTCATTCGGTTGCGGAGCGGAGAGTAACCATAAAACACACAAAGCGCACGAAATGATTGTCGGGAAAAGGCGATTGACCCAAAGGCAACATTCTGGCAGGCTGCCTTCGCGAGCCGATCCGGAAGCAACTCTCTGTTGCCGCGACAGTTGGTCCTGCGCAGCCTGTTGACAATCGCAATCCTTGGCCATACTCCGGCCGCGACTGGAGCCGCCCTGGCCGACGAGGCGCGCATCACCCCCGTGGGCGATCCGGTTTCGACCGACGTGCCCTGTCTCCCCAATAGCTGGGCTTCGAGGAAATCCTTTTCGTCAAGCGAAAGCCCTACTCCTCCAATCATTACTAATTACTACACGGATATCAACAACGGCACCAGTCCCGACCGGTTCCTGCCAGAGAACGGCATCTATATCTTCAACCTCAGCACGCATTCGGAGCGAGCCATCGTCACCGCCGCTGATCTGCCGGGGGGCAAAGGTTTTATTGGCAAGATCAGTCTGTCGTTTGACGCCCGGAAGGTTGTCTTTGATTTCCGCCAGGATCCCGGTTTTGGATTCCGCATCTGGGAAGTGGGCAGAGACGGAACGAATCTGCGCCAAGTATCGTTCTCCCCGGCAGACGAGGCCGAAAAGGTCGCCCGATGGGCCAAGGGTTGGCATACGGACGACATCCACCCCTGCTATCTGCCGGACGGCAAGATCATCTTCTCTTCGACCCGCAACGAGCACACCGTTTTGTGCGGCGGGTCCGCCCACTTGGTGGCTCCCGGGCTGCACCGGATGGACCCCGACGGAACCCATGTCGAGCAGATCACCAGGAGCCCGGTCAGCGAATTCTGCCCGGTGGTTCTCCAGGACGGCCGCGTGATGTATCACCGGTGGGAGTATATCGACAAGGGCGCCCGGGTGGCCAAGACCGTCTGGTCCATGAATCCCGATGGGACCAAGCCGCAGGAACTCTTCGGCCTGGCTGACGACGACACCACCATTTACATGTATCCTCAGCCCCTTCCCGGTAGCTATCATTGCTTTGTGTGCGTGGGCACGTGCCACTTTCCGCAGGGAGGTTGCCTTGGCTCAATCCTGCTGGTGGATTTTGGGATGGGGCTTCGCGTGCGTGGGCCGGACCCGGAGGAAAAAGGTTACGTTCCAGTAGACCCCAAGAATCCTGTGATCAACATCACCCCGGAAGTGTTCGTCCAGCGGAGGACGGAACCCGGCTGGCATTTCCGGACGCCAGAAGGCAAGTATGTGCGCGACGGCGAAGGCAGGAAGGGGCATCTCTACACGCATCCCTATCCCGTCAGCGACCGGCAGTTTCTGGTTTTGTACAAGGTTAATCCCACCAACCATTACAAGGACGTTGCCAATGCCTACGCTCTGTACCTGATTGACACCGAGGGACGTCATCGTGAGGTTCACGCCGACACAAACCTCTCCTGCTGGCATCCCACGCCACTGGTCGCGCGGTCGGTTCCGCCGTTGGTGCAACCGTTCCGCGATCCACAATAAGCCGCCAGCAATCAGGCCGTCTGCGTCGTGGCCAATAGTCTATCAGGGCATGGAGGGGGTTGAGCCGGGAAAAGTCAAATGGCTCCGCATCAACGAGGCGCTGCCGCGATACTGGTCCACGGGCCGGCGTTGGGGACCGTCCCTGAGCAGTTCCGGTTGGAAAGCCGCCCTGTGGCCGCGTGTGCCGTGGGGAGTCGTGCCCGTGGAAAAGGACGGCTCGGCCCACTTTCTTGTGCTCGCCAACCGCAGCGTCTTCTTTCAGGCCCTGGACGAGAATTTCAGGGAACTCCAGCGAGAGAGGACGTATGTGAATTACGCGCCCGGGGAAGTCCGTTCCTGCACGGGCTGTCACGGGCAATCCCACCACACAGCGGCTTTGGGTGCCACT
>CAINDV010000685.1 GCA_903847485.1 uncultured Verrucomicrobiota bacterium | reverse complement strand
CTTGATGGCGTTGCCGGCTAAGTTGAGCAGCACCTGGCGCAGCCGGCCAGGGTCGCCGCGGAGCCAGGTGGGCACCTCCGGCGCGGCGGCGCAGATGAGCTCGAGGCCTTTCTCGCTGGCGCGCAGGGCCAGCGAACCGGCGAAGTCATCCAGCATGGCCGAGAGATCAAAGTCCAGCGCCTCCAAATCGAGCTTGCCCGCTTCGATCTTGGAGAAGTCCAGAATGTCATTGATCAGATTAAGGAGGTCCTGGCCGCTGGCGCGGACGGTCTCGGCGAACCGGCGCTGTTCCTCATTGAGCGCGGTATCTAAGAGTAGGCCGGTCATGCCGATGACGCCGTTCATCGGCGTGCGGATCTCATGGCTCATGTTCGCCAGGAAGTCACTCTTGGCGGCATTGGCCAGCTCCGCCTCGGCCGCCATCGCACTGGCGCGGGCGGTGGCGATTTCGAGTTGGTGGTTAGTCTCCAGGAGTTCCGCCTCGGCCTGCTTGCGGGCAGTGATGTTACGGACGACATGCACGGCGCTGACTACTTTGCCGGCGTCGTTGCGGATGGGGCTAAAGTGGAGATCATACCAGTGGCGCTCCAAGGCTAAGTCGCCAAACTGCTGTTCCACGGTGAAATCCTCGCCCGCCAGGACGCGGTCCCAGTGTCTCAGCGCATCCGCGAGGTCATGCGGAACATGGGCGATGGCCTCGGTCATAGAGTCGCCTGGTTTGAGGTCTATTCCGAATATCTTCTTGAACTCTTCGTGGAAGGCGGAGTTAAAGAGTACGTAGTGGTACTCATGGTCCATCATGGCGATGATGTCCCTTGTGCTCTCAATGACACTGTTTAGTTGCCCGCTGACTCTTCCGAGCGCCTCCGCCGCCTGCATCTGGGCGGTGATATCCCAGTTAGTGCCTAACATACGCACCGGTTGGCCGGCGGCGTCGCGTTGCACCACGCCGAGGGCGCGGAGGTTGCGGATGGTGCCGTCCGGCCAGAGGACGCGGAACTCGGTGTTGAATTCCTTTTCGCCCCGGATGGCCATCTGGATTTCGGCATCCCCGCGCGCCACATCCTCCGGGTGAACGCCGGCCTGCCAGGCCTCGTAGGCGCCGCCAAATTGCTCCGCCGTAATGCCGTAGAGGTGGTACATCTGGTCATCCCAGACTAACCGGTTATGGACTAAGTCATAATCCCAGATGCCCACGCCGCCGGCCTGGGTGGCCAGCGATAGACGCTCGGCGGCCAGTGCCAGCGCCGCCTTGGCTTGCTGGCGCTCGGTGACATCGTGCCCGAACCCGATAATTTCTATAAGACTACCATCCTGACTGAAGTGGTTGAGTGAATTCCAGGAAACTGTGCGGTGGCCGCCATCTTTGCGGGTCAGCGTCATCTCGTAGTCAAGCACATCGCCCTTAGCCATAGCCCTAAATAGCCGCTCAACCTGTTCATACTCCGGGCCGGGATACAGGATCGTCCACCAGTTCTTCCCGACCAGTTCTTCCGCCTCGTAGCCGGTAACGCGCTCTCCGGCGGGATTGATAGCGGTGCAGGTCCCATCGGAGGCTATGCCGCAGATAGCGGCGGGCGTTTTGCTGATAATGCCAGTCGAGTGATCTCGCTCCGCCCGCAGCGCCGTCTCCGCCTGCTGGCGCATGGTAATGTCATGATAGTTCAGCAGCACCCCGCCGATGACGGGATCGTTCGTGAGATTGGTGGCGGTGAGTTCAATCGGTTTGTAGCTGCCATCCTTGCACTGGTACCGGTATTGCACAGTTGTTACCGCCTTGTCCTTGGCCAGGAGCGCCAAGAATTCACCTTGCATCCGCGCCAAGTCGTCGGGATGCACCGTCAGCCAACCATCGGTGCCGATAAGATCCTGGGGCTGCCAGCCGAACCACTTCGTAATGTTTGGGCTTTTGTACTTCATCGTGCCATCGGTCCCCATGATGGCAATGACATCCGAGATATTCGCAATCATGGCGTGTTGCCGGGCCTCGTTCTCCCGCACCACCGCCTCTAACCGCAGGCGCTCGGTGACATCAAAGATAATGACGTGCAGGACGGCGCGCCCGCCAAACTGGATGTTGCTGGCCGACAATTCCACGTCCCGCACCGAGCCATCGGCCAAGCGGTGTTGGAACTGGAACCGCTCGCCTTGGCGCGGCGTCACCGAGGCCCGGGCCTGACGGTCTTCAGCTTCGGGTAGGTCGTTGAGGTCGGTGGTCCGCCGCGCCAGTAACTGCTCCCGCGAATAGCCGTAGAACGTCACGGCGGCGGCATTGGCATCCAGGATGGTTCCGGTAGCGGGATCCACCAGCAGCATCGCCGCGGAGTTGTTAGCGAATTGGTTGCGGTAAGATTGCTCGCTCTCGCGGAGTTCCGTCGTCAACTGCACCGCCATCCGCTGGGCATTGGCACGCGTGCCCAGCAAGGAGAGCGTCAGCCCGAACAAGAGCAGGCTGATGACGGTCCCGCCCAAGCCCGCGAGCCAGGCACTGTTGTAATCTGTCGTGGCGGCCAGTCCGCCGGGTTGAGTAAAGCGCAAAGTCCAACGGTGCCCGGCGAAATCCACCGGTGCCAGCCGGGTAACTTCGGCGGTGGCCCCCGGCGCTTGATCCCCGGCACGCCGACTGTCGAAGAGCAAGGTCTCCGCGGATAACACCTCGCCATCATAGACCTGGAAGTCTATCTGCTGGTCCTTCGGCTGCGTTTTCCAGTCGCGCAGGGTGCCGTGGATCAGGTCGCCCATTCGGTAGGGACTATAAACCCAGCCTTGGAGCGCGGCGCGGCGCTGTTCCACAGTTTCCAGCGGCAACCCGTGACGATACACCGGGGCATACATCAAGGCGCCGGCTTGCACTTCCTGGCCGGTCTCTTGCACTAAGACGACTTTCCCGGAGAGGGCGGCGCTACCCTTATCCCGCGCCCGTTCCATCGCCGCGCGGCGAATGGGTTCGGAGAGCATATCGTAGCCAAAGGCGCGCAGGTTGCGCGCCGAGAACGGTTCGAGGTAAATGATGGCGGCGTAAGTCTCGCGGTCGCCGGCCGGCTTGACTTGGTAGTCTGGGAAACCTTCGCGGCGAATGGCCTGGACGTGTTCGGTGAGTTGCGCGCGGGGGATGAGCTGCGCAAAGCCGACGCCTTGAATGCCGGGCAGGTACTCCTCGGTCTGGAGGCCGCTGGCGAAGGCCCGCCATTCCTCGCGCTCGACCGACACCGAGGCATCAAACAGGGCCACGCCGCTGTGCAGGACCTGGGCGCAGGCTTGGAGCCGGGCCACGATATTGAAGCGAATCTCTTCGCCGGCAAAGTCGAACTTCCGTTGCGCGTCGCTTTCCGCATCCGTCTTGGCGTACAGCACGACGATGCCGGTGACGAGCAACCCGGCGGCCAGCAAGCCCAAGGCGGCGGCCGGGTTGTTCGGGGCATTCTGGTGGCGCGTGGCGACCAAGCCGGTGACCACTCCCAGGAACAACAGCAGCAGCAGTCCCAGGGGCAGGGCCACCCGGGAGACCACCTGCCATTTCCAATCGTGGGCGTCAATATCCATGCCCAGCACCGTGAGCACCGCGCCGGTGCGCGGGTCCGTCAGCGGGACCAAGGCCGACACCCACACGCCCCAGCGGTCAGGGACCGGGCCGGCGACGGTGGCGACCTGGGTGTCGAACACGCGACGGTAACCGGCCGGGACTTCCGCATAGACCTGCCCCGGCGGGGAGTAATCCTTCGAGGTGACCGGCTCACTGTCCACGAAGAAGAAGACGGTTCCCTCCGCGTCCCGGCCCATGAGGTAGAGAAATCGGCATTGCGGCAGCGTCGAACGCAGCGCGAGGAATTGTTCCTTGAGCCGTTGGTAGTTAGGATTGTCCAGGTCGGCCGCGGTGCCCGTGAGCGCCTGGACGTGGTCGCGGTTGACCGCCTGGGCCACCGCCTGCGTTTGCCGGAGCAGGTCGGCGCGCATTTTGCGGTCGGCCCGCGCGATCATTCCCCAGGCAAACAGCGCCGCGACGGCGAGGAGGGCGAGGAGCAGCGCCACCGGGGCGGGCTTGATTCCACGGGAGGGAGCAGTCATTTCAGGTTGCATGAGGTTGCGCTGCGGTCAGGCGTTCTCTTGGCGGCCCCGAGCGCGGACATTCTTGTCCGCTTGGGGAGCGTGCGAACCAGGCGCCGAGCGGACAGGAATGTCCGCGCCCCGGGCCGCCAGGAGAACGGCGGTCGTGGACGCCCGGAACTGGGCACGCAGAACGACCGCCGCTTCCACGGCGAGCAAAACATCTGGCATCGGATGGGGCATTTTCATCGTGCCGGTATCGGCAGAAATCCCGGCGGACATAAGGCTGCGGCAAAAAAACCTTTTGCGCAACGTCAACCCAGCAATTCTCACTATGGCCCTGACAACCGCCGCCGGGTGAGGGCACCCGGCCTACAAGGGGGCGGTTTTGGTCGGATGTAGGCCGGGTGTCCTCACCCGGCGGGGCGCGACCGGGCCATAGTGCGAATTGCTGCCGTCAACCTCAGCCCCAACCGGACGCGGGCGGGGAAGGCTTTAGAGCGTGTTTGAAAAGTCGCCCAGCGGTATGGCGAGGCTCCCAGAGATACTTCTGTAGCTGGCGCTGTCGGTGCCGCCTCGCCGTGGAAGCGGCGGTCGTTCTGCGTGCCCAGTTCCGGGCGTCCACGACCGCCG
>CAINDV010000684.1 GCA_903847485.1 uncultured Verrucomicrobiota bacterium | reverse complement strand
GGGCACCCGGCCTACAAGAGAGCGGTTTTGTGGAGGTGTAGGCCGGGCGCCCTCACCCGGCGGGGGATGACCGGGCCATCGTGAGAATTGCCGAGATACACTTAACCCTTCACGTTTTACGTTCCACATTCTGCCGCCCAGGACCGTGGTTTCCTCACTTCCTTTTTGTGCAGGAGTAGATTTTTGGTTCTTCGCTGTTTTGAGTGGAATGATCCCTCGCCGCCAGCCCGAAGGGCGGCCGACAATAGCCCGGCGATTTATCGCTGGGACCGAGCATCGGCGGCGGCCAAGTCCCGTCAGGAACGATAGAAGCTCAGGCCGCGAAACTCCGCCAGCCACCTTTACCGGCAGCAGGATAATTCCCCGGCGGCAGCGGCCACTGCGTTGCACCTGGGCGCGCGGGAATTCCTCACGTTCGACACCAACCAGCGCAAGCTGGCCGCCGCCGAAAAACTGAAGGTCAAACCATGAGCGCCAAGGCCAAGGATTGTTGCCAGACAGTTTGCCGGGTGTGCCGTCCACGGGCCGGGCGGAACGCTGACCAACGCGGCGGTGCCAAGCTTCACGGTCGAGTTGGACCGCCTCTTCTGCCGAAAAACATCTTGGCATCCGTCCGGTTCGCACTACGCTCCAGCGCGGTTCATCGGCGGCTCTGCTCTTTGGAACGGGCATGTTTTACAGAGGCGGACCAGAACGAGAGCGAAAGCGACGGCGATGCAGGACAGGCGGGACTTGGCACCAGTCGAACGAAGTAACAAATGAAACTGACCGAATTGCTCAAAGACGAGCGGATGCAGAATGGGCTGGCCGTATTTGGCAGCCTGTACGCCAAGCGCATGTTGGAAGGTCGCTATGACCAGGTGATGAACACTGCGGCCGGGCAGAAGCTGAAGTCCTTGGATCGTCCGACGAAGCTCGGCATTGAAGCAGCGTTAAACTTCTTGGCAGCCTACGCCTCGACCAAGGAGACAACCCTGATCAATCAACCGTGGAAAAAGTTCGTCTTTGAAGTTGTGAGGGATGCGCCAGCAGAACTCAACAAGCGGCTCCTGAACGGCAAGGAACACGCCCCCGCACCCGTCGCCACTGAAGAGCAGATTGCCTTGGAGTCACTCGGCCGACTCGACAGCGATTCCCAGCAAAAGTTGATGGACTGGCTCCGCTCCGCCGGGGACAAGGAGCGGCAGCAGATGGCGGAACACTTGTCCAATGAGGTTTCAGCCCAAGCGGCACCGCCGCCGGCGCGCGTGAAAAGCCCAAGCCTCCTGTCCGATTTCGCGGGTGGCCTATCGCGCTTGAACGAAAGCCTGGAACGGCGGCGCGGTCAGGAAGCCGGAACGGAATGAGGAGGCTTGAGCAATGAATTTCTTCGAGGATTTCAAGAACGTCGTCCGGCAAGGCTTCCGCCTGCTAGCAAACCTGACCGTCTTCGCCGCCGGGAAGGTCGTCGAGGCGGTGCGCGCCTACTTCGTTCAACTCAAGAAGTGGTCCATCCTCCTATTCATCGCCGCCGTCGCGCCGCTGGTCGTCGTGGTTCCCTGCTTATTGTTTCATGCGCCGTGGGGTTGGCTTTACGGCACCTATATCGTCTGGCTCGTGCTCTTACTGGCGGCGGAGCTTCTCCTGCTAACCCCCATAGCCCTGGCTTGGAAGCGCCTCAAAACGATCCCCATCCTCGGCCCGGACCTTCAAGAGTGGTTCGGCTTCATCAAGACGGTGGTCTTTAACGGCTTGTCCCTTGGCATTTTTGCCACTCTCTTTCCTATCTGGCGTTCGCCCGGAGCTTTCCCGCTTTTACTCTTGGTGGTGGCCTGCTGGCTTACGCTGCCGGCTTGCTCCTTCAGTGGCTTTTGCCAAAAGATTTACCCCGCCGTTCGCGGCGTGCAGTTGCTCCTGCTGGCGAGCTTGCTCGTCTTGCAGATGGCGTTCCCCAGGCACCTCGACCAGTTGAAGTGGTCCATGGGGCGTAAGTTCGGCAACACGCTGGTTGGTTCAATCGAGCAAAAGGAAGTCACGCCCCAGTGGAAAACTATCCAATGGTTCAACAACGTCGGAGAGCCGCAAGTTTGGTTCTCCGGTTCACCGGCCGCTGGTTTTCGGCTTTGGGCAGCGCCCGGTTTTGACCAGAGTTCCGGGAAAGAACTCCTTCCAGTAGCGGACGAACAGGCGAAGAGTCGGATTGTTGCGGCGTTCGCAGAACGGGAACGCCTGGAGCAGGAAGCTACCGCCAAGCGGCAAGCTGAGTTAGCCCAGCAATCGGAAGCTGAAAGGCGCACTCGAGAAGAACAGCGCCGGCAAGAGCAGGAAGTGGCTGCCAAACGCCAGGCTGAAGAAGCCAGCAAAGCCGCCGAAGAGAAACAACGGCAACTGGCCAAAGATCGGGAAGAGTTCATCGCCCGCCACATCGTGCCCGGCCAGTTAAAGAACTCTCCGCAGTCCCAGGACGTAGCCGTTCTGGTAACGAGCGAGACGGGCCAGCCGAATAGCGCCGTGGGACAGGCGCTGGTGGCGGCGTTGCAAACCCGCTCCGCCAAGGCTTCCGCGTCCGTATTCACGCCGGAGTTCATCGCGGACGGCTTGTTTGCAAAAGCTTTCGCTGGCTCGCGCGGGGCGCTGGACGGACTTGAACTCACCAACGCCGCTGACACCCTGCTTCTGGCGCGCGAAACCGTGGAATACTCCACTAACCAAGCAATGCAGGGATTGGTCACCGCTCGGTTGAAATTGGAACTCTCCGCCATCTCGACTGCTACCTACCGGCAGCCTCAAGCCCATACGGCCCTGGCAGCGGGTGCCGGGTTCAAAGAGACTGACGCCCGCGCTTTGGCTGAAGAACGCCTCCTCAAACAGATTGCTGCGGACGGCTTGGACTCTTTCTGGAAAACAATTCTCAACAACACCCAATAACACGGAACAACCCATTGTGCTTTATGAAAAAACTCATCACTACAACCGTCGCGTTGCTCTCAGTCTGCATTCTAGCCCCGGCGCAGAATCAAGGCATGGACAAAGAGCTTGCTGCCCTCGGGGAGAAGCTGGCCGCCCAAGTCAAGGAGTCGGGTAAGAAGAAAGTCACGGTTCTGGATTTCACTGACCTTCAAGGTAACACCAGCGACTTAGGGCGCTTCATCGCGGAAGAGCTTTCCGTCCTCTTGGTCGAGCGCCGGACTAACTTCTCCGTTATGGACCGCGCCAACCTCAAAACCATCCTCGCCGAGCATAAACTGACGGTGGATGGCCTCGTGGAGCCAGAGAACGCCAAGAAGTTAGGACAGTTCTCAGGTGTGGACGCGATTGTTTTGGGGAAAGTAACCCCGCTCAAAGACGAGGTCGCTATTACCGCAAAGGTGATCGCTACCGACACGGCTGAGACTGTCGGTGCCGCGAGGGGCCGCATTCCGATGGGGAAGGAGATCGAGCATTTACTTGCCAGCGCCGTCAGCAGTGGCGGCTCTTCGGACAAACCGACTGCTGCGAACAAGCCGCAACTGGACTTAGCCAAACTCCTTCAAATCGAAAAGAATTCACTCCAAGTGGACGATGTCTTCATAAAAGTAGAATCGCTGAGATACGTTTACTCACAAAGCCAGCTCCATTTGACTACCACGCTTGTGATAGTGAACACGAATTTGGCTTGCGGAATCGGAGTAGCCATCGATACGAAGAGCCCAGGGCCAACTTTAAGCAATGGTCGAGGAGAGGAGTTTTCAAACTCCGGCAGCAACTACGGTGACATTGTCGGCATCGCTGAAGGCTACGACAGAGGGGGCGGAGTTGAGGGTAATTTTACGGGGATTCCTCCGGGCAAGTCGATAAGAGTGATCCTAAAGAACCATAGATACGGCAAAGAAGAAAATATTGGACCCTATCGTCTTCAGTTCGGCCTCTACACGGGCAAGGATGCGCAAGGTCGGGTTGCAAACATCAAGAATCACACTGTTCTGCTTGATGTTGATGCGGCAAAATGACGGGTATCGTTCAGCCCCACAGCATGTCGCTAACGGCAATCCAAGATCGGCGTGAAGGCTCAGCGAACCTGCAAGGAAGAAGCCACATTGGCAGTTCATCTCTGCAATTCCTTCCGCCGCGGAATCGAGAAAGCATACGGGCGCAGATCATGTGAAGGGGTGAGTTCTTGGTATTGGCCACACCCGAAAGGGGGCAGTTCTTACTTTCGACACGAGTGCCGGCGCGGCCTTCCGAGTGTGCTTCGCGCGACTCATTTCAGCGTTCAACGCCAGCCCCAGTCCTGACTTCCGCCGGTGCCTGGCTTCTATCCGTTGCCGCCGCCGTGTGGTCCGCGTAGCGGCGAACTGGTGTTCGCCGCCAACTTCCCCCCCCACCCGCCAGCCATTCTCCTGCGGGATTAACCGGGCCGCCGGGTGAGGGCACCCGGCCTACAACTGCGGCGGTTTGGCGGCGGTGTAGGCCGGG
>CAINDV010000683.1 GCA_903847485.1 uncultured Verrucomicrobiota bacterium | reverse complement strand
TGGGCTGGGCGTGGCTATAAACATGGCGCTCCTACGGAGCTGGCACTGAACGGCGATCGCCTTAACTAAACGACAGTGGTCCGAGGGGGAGAAATTGGCGGCGCTCTGCCGAGCCGCCGCTACGAGGCCACGCCCGCTCCGCAGTCAGGCTTCGCTCGTCCCTCGCTCGCCTCGACTGCTCCGCTTTGTCTGTTCTGTAGCTCACTGACCTGGGGCCAGGACCAAGCGGAACCCGAGAGAGTAGTACCGACTCGACGGGGCGTTGCTGCGCCGCTGCGCCGACCGGCAGTTATACGCGGGACCGTACCAACTGCCGCCCCGGAGCACCCGGGCCGAGCCTGATGCCAAGCCCTGAGGATCAGTCACATTCCCACCGAGATAGGTGCCATACCAGTCTGAGCACCACTGCCAGACATTGCCACTGGTGTCATACAAACCCCACCGGTTCGGCAACTTCCCACCCACCGCGTGAGTGGTACCGCCGCTGTTGGCGTTATACCAGGCATAGTTCCCCAACTGTGTGTAGCCCGGATCGTCCCCGTAGCTGAACCGATTCGTCGAGCCTGCCCGGCTGGCATACTCATACTCCGCCTCCGTCGGCAGCCGATACGCCCACCCCGCCGGCAACCGCCCTGCTGTCCGCTCCCGCGCCGTCAACTGCGCGCAGTAGTTGTTCGCCTCGGTCCAGTTCACCTGTTCCACCGGGCGATTCGTGTCGCCAGGGAAGTAGCTCGGGTTGCTCCCGATCACCGAGAGATACTCACCTTGCGTCACCGGATACCGGCCCAGGAAGAAGCCCCGCGTCAGCGTCACCCGCGTCTGCGGACCTTCATCACTGAACCGGTCCACCTCGTTCGTCGGGCTGCCCATCGTGAACTGCCCCGCCGGCAGCCACACAAACCGCGGCCCCGGCGTCGGCCGACTCCCCGAACCCAGCAACACCGAGCGGTAAAACGCCCGCGTCCCCGGCGGCGAAATCAGGTCATCCCAGTCTTGCACGGCGTTGGTCAAAACCACCGTCGCCAGCGGGATCCAAATCGCTCCGTCCCCCAGCGAAGTCGCCGTCTCGATCTGGTTCGTGTCTCCCGGCGTCCCGTGCAACGTCACCCGGGGGATCAACTGCAAGGTCAACACCACCGGCTCCACCGCCGGCGCGGAGATCGTCACCTGCGGCACGCTGGTGTAGCCGCTGCCCTGTGCCACGGGGTTGATCGCCGTCACCACGCCCGCATCCACGATGGCCTCGGCCGTGGCACCGCTGCCGTCGCCGCCCAGCACCGTCACCACCGGCGGCTCGGTGTAGCCCGACCCGCCGTCCGTCACCGTGTAGGCCAGCACTTGTCCGCCCCCGATGATGGCGGTGGCCGTGGCGGTGCGCTGCGCCTGAGCGGCGAGCGTGATTCCCGCCACCAGCGCCACCGCCAGCCAGCGGTTGGCGACGGCACCCGCCGCCCGGAGGCTGGTAAGGCGAGGCTCCGGCCGAGCCGGCGTGGGTCGTGGGTCTCCGAGGCTTCGCGGGAGCGTCGCCCTACCGGGGAGCGTTGCCCTACCGTCGCCGGAGGGATGCACGGGAACCTGATTGGTCGCTGTTACTGTTGTTCGCATAATTTTACTTCGTTGATATAACCGTCGTTTTTGTCTGTTTAGTTTTCTCCCGCAGACGTGCGGAAAGAGGCATGTTGCTTCCCCACCTGACGGAAGGCAAGCGCGGCGTGGACACCGGTGCCGTTTATCCACCAGTGAACCGAAAGCTTCGCCAGCGACTGCGTCGGCGGAGAAATGAGCCGCTTGGCGTCGGCTGGCCCCGCATTCGTAGCAGCCGATGGCACGAGGCTCCGATCAGGGGGGCGGGGCGCATCTCAGTTTCTTGCAGTCGCGGAGCGACCTGGTGCCGGTAGCCGTGGGCTTCAGCCCACGGAGGGGCCAGTCCCAAATACTCCCGCGTCGCGGAGCGACGCTTGATCTTGCGATAAACTACGGCTTCGGGTGTCGCTACGCGACGTGAAAAACCCTCCATGCCCCGCTCCGTGGGCTGAAGCCCACGGCTACCGGCGACCAGGTCGCTCCGCGACTGCAAGAAACCGAGATGCGCCCAGCGGAGCGGAAGGCCAAAACTTGCAATTCCTCGTCCTGCGGGCAGAGTGTGGGCGTGCAATGAGTTTGGCCGAACTGAAAGAGAATGTGTTGACGCTGCCGGCCCCCGAGCGACATGAGTTCGTCGCGTGGGTGAGCCGCTTGGAAGCGGATTACGGCGACGTGCCGGGCGAGGCGCTGGACCAACTGGCCGCGGAGATTTGGGATCAAGACGACCGCCATGCAGCTCCCACGCATCCAACGCGGTGAATTGTGGCGGGTTGATCTCGGCTACCTGGGCAAGGTGCGCCCGGTGCTCGTGGTCAGCGTTCCGTTTCTGGATAACGAGCGAACTCTCTGCATCGTGGTGCCGCACACGAATTCGCTGCGCGGCACTCGCTTTGAGGTGGCCGTGCCACATCCAGCCTTGTCGGAAGGCGCGTTCGACGTCCAGCAAACGGCGGCCGTTCAGGCGGTCAAGTTCATCCAGCGGCTGGGAACCCTGAACACCGAACAGATGGGTGCCATCGAGAGAGCACTCGCCCCGGTGCTCGGTCTGAAGCTTGCCGAAGCGCTCCGGCCTCAGTCCTGAAACGGTTGGGAAGGAAGGCGACGGAGGATTCCTCGATTTGCTCCGCTCCGGACAGAAGGACATCCACGCCTTCGCGGAGAGTCGGCGCGGGCGCAGGCACCGGTCACCCACCTGCAAACTTAAAGCCTTGCCAGCGGAGGCGGCGGCGGAGAAATGAATCGGCTTGCGCCGGCTAGCCCCGCGTTCGTGATCGCTGCGCCACCTTCACCATTTCGCAGCCTTGTCAGGCGGGCTGTGGTCTGGCACCGTAACGCGCCATGAATGATATGCTGAAACGCATCACTGTTGATCCCGCGATCTGCCACGGCAAGCCCACCGTGCGCGGGTTGCGCTATCCGGTGAGCATGATCTTGGAACTGCTGGCTGGAAACATGACGCCGCAGGAGATTCTCGCTGATTACCCGGACCTCGAACGCGAGGACATCAGCGCCTGTCTGGCCTTTGCTGCTCGGCTTTCCAGCGTCCACCGCATTCTGCCCCTGGCTGCGTGAAGTTCCTGGTTGACGCCCAGTTGCCCCGCCGGTTGGCGCTCTGGCTCCAGCAGCGCGGGCATGATGTCATTCACACGCTCGCTCTCGCCCAGCAGAATCGCACCGCCGATCTGTTACTTTTGGCAATGGCGAACCAAGACGATCGCGCGCTGGTCACCAAGGACACGGACTTTGAAATCACTCACGAACTCGGCCAAGGCCCGCACAAGCTGCTGCTCATCACCGCCGGCAACATTCACAACGATGAACTGCTGGAAATCTTCGTCCGGCATGAGGAAACTCTCTTCCGCCTCCTGGCCCAGCACACCTTCATCGAACTGAGCCGGAGCCAGTTGATCGTTCATCGGTAGTAACCGGGCTTCCTCGACTTCCTCCGTTCGGGCGAGCGGGACATTCACGCCCCTGCGGCGGCGGAGAAATGAGCGGCCTCAGAACTCCTGAGCCGTGAGCACGAATTCCAATCGGCACGGAAACGAGCTGAGTCCAAGCACGCCGGGTCAGGGGACCCGGCCTACAGCAAAGGCGCGGTTCTGTAGGCCCGGGGCCCTCACCAGGCGGCCCACGCTATTTCCTCGGGTCAGGAGTTCTGAGCCTTGCGTCGGGTTCGCTTTGATGGAGCCTCTGGGGTTGCTTGCGGTGGTTGCTTTTCTGACGATGCTGTTTCGCGCCTCCCCCTTTCTGCCGAAAGAAGCGCGTCGGAAATATGCTGCCGATTTTTCCAAATTCCTGTAGAAAGTGCGCTGTTGTATGCGTTTTAACCTTCAGAGCAAGCTGACATGACCGACGTTTCCAGCGTCGGGATGGAAGATCTTGAGCGCCGCCTGCGGGGCGGTGACTCGCAGGCTTTGGCTGAGTTGTTCACCCGCGAGCGGGAACGACTGTGGCGGGTGATTCAGTTCCGGCTGGCCGAGCCGCTGCGGGGGCGGCTGGGGCCGGAGGATGTGTTGCAAGAGGCTTTCCTGGCGGCCAGTCAGCGCCTGAAACATTATGCCAATAGTCCCGCCACCACGCCATTCATCTGGCTGCGCATGATCGTGAATCAGACACTCATAGACTTGCACCGACAGCATCTCGGTGCGCAGCGGCGAGACGCTGGCCGCGAGGTCAGCCTCGACGGCGCCACTTACACGCAGGCGACTTCGGCGTCCGTGGCGATTCAGTTGGTTGGCATCTTCACATCACCGAGCGGGGCCGCCGCCCGCGCCGACACGCTCGCCTTGGTGAAGACGGCGATTGAACAGATGGACCCCATTGACCGCGAAATTCTCGCGCTGCGGCATTTCGAGGAACTAACCAATAGCGAAGTAGCCGAGGCACTGGGCATTGAGCAGAAGGCGGCCAGCATCCGCTACCTCCGGGCCTTGCGTCGGCTCAAAGAAATCCTGGCCCAGGTGCCGGACTTATCAAAGGAGTTACCCCGTGGCTGACTCAAACACCGAGCGCGATCCCTTGGAGCTGCTGGCCGCCGATTACATGGAGCGGCTGCGGCAAGGTCAGCGTCCTAGCATTGAAGAGTATGCCGCGCAGCATCCCGACCTGGCGGAGGAAATCCGCGACCTCTTTCCCACCATCTCAGTCACCGAACGCTTGAAGGCACGCCAAGCGCGGTCCAGCGACGGCCGCGCGACTCTTGGACCGGCGCAACTGGAGCGGTTGGGTGACTTCCGACTTATTCGGGAAATTGGCCGTGGCGGAATGGGTGTGGTCTTCGAGGCGGAGCAAGAATCGCTGGGGCGCCGGTTGGCCGTCAAGGTTCTCCCCCGGCAAGTGCTCCTGGACGAAAAGCACCTGAAACGCTTCCAGCGTGAGTCCCGCGTGGCCGCCAATCTGCATCATACTAACATCGTCGAAGTCTTCGGGGTCGGGGAGCAAGACGGCTATCACTACTATGTGATGCAATACATTCGCGGCGTGGGGTTGGATGCCGTGGTGCCGGAGCTTACGAAAACGCTGCGCGAGAAGGGTGGTAGCGCCGTCACGGAGAACAGGGACGGAGGAAACGAACGGGACACAAATGGCGTGGCGACAGCCGTGCGGCAGTTGCTGGGTGCGGAAGACGCTGAGGCCGGGCGCTTGGGGCTGACTTACTGGCAGAGCGTGGCGCGGATGGGCCTGCAAGCCGCCGAGGCGCTGAGTTATGCGCACAGTCAGGGGACACTGCACCGTGACATCAAGCCGGCCAACCTATTACTCGACACCCACGGCACCGTCTGGCTCGCCGATTTCGGTCTGGCCAAGGCGGCTCAGTCGGAAGATATATCCCTTTCCAGCGACCTCGTCGGGACACTGCGCTACATGGCACCGGAGCAGTTTCGCGGCAGTACCGATCACCGCAGCGATATCTATAGCCTGGGGCTGACCTTGTATGAGTTGCTCGCCCTACGGTCAGCTTACGAGGAAACCGATCATAGCCGCCTGATCCAGCGCATCACCCAAGGGCCGCCTCCCGCGCCGGGAAGCACCAACCGAGAGATCCCACGCGACCTTGAAACTATTGTCCTTAAAGCCATCAGCCACGAGGTCAGCCAGCGTTACCAAAGTGCAGAAGCAATGGCTGACGACCTCCGCTGTTACCTCGAAGACCGGCCCATCCGCGCCCGACGAGTTAGTCCGGTTGAGAGACTAGGCCGCTGGTGCCGCCGCAACCAGAGTCTGGCCAGTCTGACCGGCACCACCTTGTTACTTATCGTGCTGGTGGCCGTAGTCGCCTCCATCGGTTACCTCCGCACCAAGAAGGCACTGCAAGGAGAAGCCTCTGAACGCGCCAAGGCCGAAGCCAACGCCGGTCTCGCTATCGAAGCCTTGGACCGGATGTTCGAGCGGTTTTCCCCGACGCGAATGCGGATCCTTCCGCGACTTGCCATGAATGGTGCCGGAGGAGAAACCCTTGAGGTTCCTAGTTCGCCGATACTGTCCAAGGAAGCCGCCGCGCTGCTGGAAGAGATGCTGCCGTTCTATGACCGGCTGGCTCAACAGACTGGCAATGATGACAAGTTGCGGGCCAGAACCGCCGCCGCCAACCGGCGCGTGGGCACCATCCGGCAAAGGTTGGGCCAGTCCGATGAAGCGGCCCAAGCCTATCGGCGAGCTATTACTCTTTACCAGGGATTGGATGCCCGCTCGCCGGCCAATCCGAGTTTCAAGTTAGAGTTGGCGCAACTAGAAAATGAGTTAGGCAGGTTAGCCACCTCGCGACAGCAGGTGAGCGAGGCGCGGCAATCCCACTTAGCTGCTATGGCTCTAATCGCGGGCGAAGCGGCGTTGCCGTCCGCCGCCGCCGCGTGGCGCTTCGAACTGGCTCGCACTTACTACTTTCTTGGCACCCAAGAGCGCCCACTCCCGGCGGCGGCCCCGCGCCAAGGAGATCGTCCCACGCCAACCTCCGGCGAGCAACGCGATAGTCTGGCCAAGGCCGTCACTTTACTCAGAGCACTGCCCGCCGTGCCGCCTGCCAACCCGGAATATCAGCATTTGCTGGCACTATGTTACCTGGAAGGAGCGGCGGTGGAGGACGCTCGCCGGTCGGAAGCCAAGGGAGGGGCCGAACATGCCATTGAGATTCTCGAAAGCTTGGTCGAAGCCTTCCCGGCCGTTCCCGACTACGCTTATGACTTGAGCGAAGCCTACGCGCGGATACACATCCCCCGGCCGCCTATTCCTCCCGCGACTCAGAAGACCATCGAGGAGCGATTTGGCAAGTCCCTGGCCTTACTCGAAAAGCTTGTCATCAAGCATCCGGAGGTTCCTGATTTTCTCGCCGCCGAAGCGCGCCTCCATGACAAGCTGGGGGCCTTTCACCGGCAAATGGAACGGTGGGCGGAGGCGGAACAGAGCTTCCGTCAGGCCATAGCTATCGAGGCGTCCTTGGTGAAGCAATTCCCGGACGCCCCCTATTATGGTCTGTGGATGGCGACTTTCCGCATCGCCCTGGCCGATGCCTTGCTCCGGCGCAACCAACCGGACGCGGCGCGCACCGAGCTGGAAGGCACTATTTCGGCGCTGTTGCTCCAACTCAAGCAGCGACCGGAGATACACCCTCCGCACGACCTGCTGGCGTTAGGCTATTCCAAGCTGGAGCTGGCCTTGCGTCAAGCAGGGGAGCAAGGCTTGGCCGACGATGCGGGGCGCAAGGCGGAGCAAGAACGAGACTCGGGGCGTCGTTCTCCCTGATAATCTCTGCGTTCTGCGCGTCTCGGCGGTTTATTGGCTGGCCCGAAAATCTTCGCCGCACGCGACGAAGTTGGGAGATAGCGCTGCGAAAGACGCAGAGCCAACAGCGCCGCAGAAGATAACCACGCCAGCGGCGTAGGACAGGCGTCGCGCCGGTCTCCATATTCAATCCCATCCGTCACTAAAAGGTGGGCGCTCCAAACTCACCTGAGTAACTATTCAGGCCGAATGACGAAATCAGAAGCCCGAAACCCGCCGGTCTGCGTGTCCCGCCAGGCCGGCTGAGTTCTTGGTTGGACCGGGCGCGAGACCAGCAGTTCTCATTTTGGTCCAGACCGGGACGCCGGGTGAGGGCGCCCGGCCTACAAGCGGGCGATTTTGTGGGGTGCAGGCCGGGTGCCC
>CAINDV010000682.1 GCA_903847485.1 uncultured Verrucomicrobiota bacterium | reverse complement strand
GCTCCTGCCGAGCCGTTCGGCAAGGTCGCACTGCCGCTGTCGTTGAGGCTCGGCAGGAGCCTCGCCCTCCCGTTGGGCGACTTTTCAAACACGCTCTTCGGGAGACAGTCTTTGTCGAATTCTGCAAAGATGTTCGGACTGAAGAACGGCTTCTTCGCGGTTCTCGGATTGCCGGGGTCAAGCTGGCGGACGTGGCCGAACCGGGGGTCATTGGCCAACTGCTTGCGGAGGTCGTGATACTTCGGCACAAGCTTGAAATCCGAGTATCGCTTCCGACACTCTGCCGTAAGCCGGACGAATGGCGGGGTAAAGTGCCACCGGCCACATCAAGGCCAGGCTGAGGCCAGATTGGCCAGCTCAGCCGAAACCGGGGCTGGCGAATACACGATTGTAGTGGCGCAACTTTTCAGAGCCGAGCGCCAGGGGACGGATGAGGCGTGCCTCCTGTTCTCGACCGGGCCGGTTCGCAGAACCAAATCAATTTGCCAGCCGTGATTTGCCTGTTAGTCTGTCTTTGCAAACTTGAAACGACTTTTCCAACTGCGATTCACCGGCGGCGGCGTCAAACCTGACGCCGTGCCTGCTCGCGAACTGGCCGAGCTAATCATTGCGGCGGAAGAGGCCATTGCCAGTGTCGCGCTGCAACGAAATCCCGCCCTTAACCCCGACGAAATTGTTGTCGGCCTGGTGCAGATCGAAGAAAAGAGCCTGGGCCTTTCGTTTGCCTCACCTTCCCCGGATGTAGTCGGGGCCGCGTTCAAGGAAATTGCAGAGAGCGTTGCTAACCTCTCGTTTGGCGGGTTACCCACAAAATCATTGCGTGGTCTGCGCATCCTGGCGGATTTCAATACTACGCATCATTGCCGTGCTCAGTTTTGGAATGGTGAACTCAATGCCCGTGAGCCATTGGCCGAAATGGACGTTGGTTTTGAAAAGTATCTGCCCGAGGAACATTTTATCCGCGGCGAGACGGTAATCTATGGCAAGGTTGAGCGTGTTGGCGGGGTTGACCCGAAAGTGCGGGTCAGGGTTTCCGAACACGAAGTCGTTTCCTGCCGGCTCAACGAAGATCTCGCCAAGGAACTTGGGGTCCATCTTTATTCGGAAGTTGGTTTGCGCGGACAGGCGACCTGGGATGCCAAAGACCATTCGCTCGCATACTTCCGGGTGGACGAGATTCTCTCGTTCGAAGGTGTCGGCGCAGTGCAGGCAGCGGATGCGCTGAAAGACGCGGCTCAGGGTGCTTATGATGCCGTAAGCGATGTTCCTGGTTTTGTTCGTGGTTTGCGCGGGGAGGATGAAGCATGAGCCTGATCGCCATTGATACTCAAATTCTCATCTGGGCGGTCAAGCGCGAGGCTACGCCCGGACAGGAGCCGATGATTGAAAAGGCCACGCGCTACCTGGAACATCTGGACAAGTGCAAAGACCAAATCATCATTCCCAGTGTTGTAGTGAGTGAGTTTTTGGCGAACGTCCCGGACGAGCGCGAGGCGGCGGTGCTGAAGGCTTTGGAGAAGCGTTTCATGGTGATTCCGTTCGACACCTTGGCCGCTGTCCATGCTGCCCGCATTTGGCGGAAGAACTCGGAAGGCAATCCTTCGATCACTGAGTTGCTAAAGGCCGGTAGCTTTACCAAAGCGAAAATCAAGGCGGATATCCAGATTATTGGCACGGCGCTGGCGAGAAAGGCCGACCGCATCACCACTCATGACGAGGGATTGGTCAAGAGTGCCACCGGCCATATTGAGGCCGGACCGATGCCGGATTTGCCAGCCCTGCCGGAACTGGGGTTTCCTCGTCCTGAATAGTGGTTTTCCAGTTCAGGGAATCTTTGTGTAGTGCTTGTCGAACTCCGTGAGGATGTTCGGATTGAAGAACGTCATCTTCGAGGTTCTCGGATTGCCGGGGTCAAGCTGGCGGACATGGCCAAACCGGGTGTCACTGGCCTACTTCTTACGGAGATCGTGATCCTTCGGCACTAACTTGAAATCCAAGTAGCGCCTCTGGCATTCGTCCGTCAGCCGGTCATAATCCCACGAGTATTTCTCGCGGACTTGCTCTTCGGTCAGGCGGACTTCGGGAGCGTTCGGATTGGTGGTGATCTGAACTCCCAGCGCGTCCTTCGCCTTCGAGCGCGTGAACTTGATTTCGATATTCACACTGACGGAATAGCGCGCGTCGGGGTCATCTTCCTTCGGCTCCAGACCTTCGAGAAAGGTGAGGAAGTTCTTTTCCTACGGGTTAAGGACCAAGGCTTCGGCTCGTGCGGGAAGGCGGACGAACGCGAGGCGGCGGGGTTGGAAGCTTGGGGGTAACTGTTCAGGTGGGTGGCAGACATCCGGTCCAAGGCTGCTAGAATTTGAGAGCACCCTGAGACCTGTCCCGGTAGGGACCATTGCCTTAGCCGTATTCATGCAGAAAGCGGAACCACGAAACACACGAAACACACGAAAAGAAAGGCGGCAACACTGTTTCCCGAGGCGGGGAGCGAAGCACTGAATAGTGACTGAAAGGTGGTGAAGGTAATTTGGCTTCGGCCTCCGGCTTGGCGGCTGTTTCCTTTCGTGTATTTCGTGTGTTTCGTGGTTGCCTCTGAATAGTTACGGCTTAGTGCCAGTTTCAAGAATGTAGCAGCCGACGTAAGAAGGCTCTGATTCCTTTCAAGATCGAGCCTCGTTACCTCGGCTGCTACCGGGTAACGTCAGCGGAATAAGGGCCGGATGCCAGATGGGGAATGCCCTGTCCGGCCCGTGCCAAGAGGTCATCTAACCGCCCGCCGAGTTTTGCCAATGGCCGCTCGGTCAGGGATAGACGCTGCAAGACCTTTTCACAAGGAGAGTTGATGAACCATCTTCGCGGGACCGCGCAACACGCGCCTTTGGGTTGGCTCGTTAAAGGCCAGCGGTGTTCCGCGGCCGACCCGGATCGCCGGCAAGCTGCCGACTCCTGCCGACAGGTGCAGATGAGGCGCGAAATCCGCCGCCGCCGCGGGCGGGGCGGGGGAAATTCCCGCCTGGCCTGGCCGAAGAGCTGAGAGCCTAGAAAGAGAGTGGCCCAGGGCAAAGCGAGTCGGCGAGCGGTGCCCTGGGTTGACCCGCCCGCACAATTCCCAAGCCCTGAAAGGGCGAAAGAAATCCCCGCGCTTGTCCGCACTCCCTTGTTCCGGCTATTGTCACGGCGTTCGGTAAACCAAAACGACCAGAAACAAACATTTAACAAAACCATTTCGCGCAGCTTCGGCTGCTGTCCAATACGAAACCTAGGAAATTTCGCCGGAAGACAGCGCTTCGAAGCGCGCCCCACACGGGGCGCGCTGAAAGCGTTCTTCCGTGGGCCCTCCTAGGTGCCTGTATTGGGACGCAAGTAAGTGCGTCCCATTTTCATTTCAGGCACCGGAGTTTCCACAGAAGACAGTCACCACACACAGCAGGCTGATTCGCGCGCGAGCGAAGAAAGACCTGCATGACCAATCTTGAACGCGCCTTTGCGGACGGGCATTTGAAGCTCACCGGTGAAGGCAAAGCGGAGCGTGTCCACTACGTCGTCGCCAACCACAGCGAACGCTGGAACGACCCGGAGGAAAAAGTCCGCGCCGAGTTCTACGCCGAACTCATCTACCGCTACGAATACCCACCCGCCTGCATCGGAGTGGAAATCATTGTTCCACGCCGAACGCCTGCCGATCGCGCCGACCTCGTCATCTTTTGCGACGAGGAGCGCAAAGACCCATTCAGTGTCATCGAGTGCAAGAAGCCTGACACCACCGACGCCGAGTTCGTGCAGGCCATCGAGCAATCGTGCGGCAATCGCGCCAGCCTCTCCGCCATCTTTGCTGGCACGGTGGCTGGTCCCACGCGCCGATTCCTTGACTTCACCAAACACAAGGCGCAGGAGCGGCAGAAGAATATCATTGCTGATTTGCCGATTCGCTACGGCAAGCCGCCTGAGTGGCGCTTCTACAAGGGCGACAAGGACCGCGACCTTGGCGGCGTGCCGCGCGATGTGTTGCGTGCCGCCATCCGCAAGTGCCACCAGACTCTTTGGGAAGGCGGCAAGCGCAATGGCATGAAGGCCTTTGGCGAGTTCTGCAAAATCGTCTTTGTCAAAATCCGCGACGAGTTGAACACGAAGCGAAAGAAGGGTGAACCTTATGCGTTCCAGCGTCGCACCGAGGAATCCGACGAGCTACTCACGGCTCGCGTCAATTCGCTCTACGACGCCGAACGTCAGCGGGAACCGGATGTCTTCACCGACCGTATCAACGTGGACCCACCGATTCTTGCCCAAGTCGTGGACCACCTGGAAGCAATTAGCCTGAGCCGGACCGACCTCGACACCAAAGGCGTCGCGTTCGAGGAATTCATGGGCGGCTTCTTCAAGGGCGACTTCGGCCAATACTTCACGCCGCGCGAACTCATAGCCTTCTCCGTTCAGATGCTCCGCCCGACTGTGGATGACCTCGTGATTGACCCCGCCTGCGGCTCTGGCGGCTTCCTGCTCTATGCGCTCGACCACATCCGCACCGAGGCAGGACGCATCCACGCACCTGCCAGCGTTGAGCACTTCCGTTACTGGCACGACTTTGCGGAGCACCATCTTCATGGCGTGGAAATTGACGATGACCTCGCTCGCGTCGCCAAGATGAACATGATTATCCACGACGACGGCCACACAAACATTGTCGGCGGGGACGGCCTGGACTTCCTCGCTACGCTCAAGCGGAAGAACCCGCGTCTCAAGGCGGGTGAGTTTGACATGGTTCTCACCAATCCGCCCTTCGGTTCCGTCATCAAACGCACGGAGAAGGGCGAAGGCTATATCGAGCAATACGAGTTGCGGAACTACCTCGGCAAATCCACGACCGGCACCGATCCTGACGACTCCGACCAATCCGAAACCGACGCCAAGCGTGGCGCGAAAGCCGTGAAGCTGCGAGCGAGCGTGAAGACGGAGATTCTATTTCTCGAGCGCGTCTGGCAATTCCTCAAGCCCGGCACCGGCCGCGCCGCCGTCGTGCTGCCCGATGGCATCCTCACCAATTCGTCGCTGCAAGGCGTGCGCGACTGGCTGCTTGAGCACTTCAAGCTCCTCGCCGTCGTCTCGCTCCCGCAATTTGCCTTCTCGCATTACGACGCTGGAGTTAAGGCCAGCATCGTCTTTCTTCGCCGCCTCGCGGATGGCGAGCGCGTGCCGGACTCCGCACCTATCTTCATGGCCCTTGCCGAGAACATCGGTTACGACGCCACCGGGCGGAAGAGTTTCGCCGTCACTGTGGAACGCGAGGAGCCTGGCAAGGAGAAAGTCGAACGGCAGAGTTGCGATCTCTTCGACTATCGCGTGGAATACGAATGGAGCACCGCTAACCCGAAGAAACCAGCGTGGAGTGAGCGCCACCGCGAAGTCATCCCCGGTACCGGCCTTGTCGCCCAGTGGCAGACGTTCCAGAAGGATCCGAAGCCTTTTTTCGTCTAAGCCCCGTCGCTGAGGGCGAGCCAGAGTGGTTCGCGATGCGCCGGGGCGATGCCCGTCACCGCCAAGACCCACACTTTCATCGACCGAGATTCCGCACTCTTACCAACTCGATAGCGAAGCTCGGCAGCGTGCCTCTGGGCGAAATTGTCAGCTGCTCTGACGAAGTGTGGGACAAGAGCGATGGCCGCTTTGCACATGAGTTTCCATACATTGAAATCTCAGCCGTTGGTCTTGGCACGAACGAATATCAGATTGCACAAATCCCCATCGGAGAGGCTCCAAGTCGGGCACGCCAAGTGGTCAGAGCCGACGACATCTTGGTGTCTTTGACACGGCCTCATCGTGGAGCGATTGCCCGTGTCGGGATGGCGGATGATGGCGTGATTGCATCGACAGGCTTTGCTGTCCTACGGAAACTTCTCAGGGATGATGTCGCTCGTGACTACCTCTTGCTCTTCCTTGGTTCGCGTTTCGGTTTGGAGCAATTATTGATGAGAAGCAGCGGTGGCAGCTACCCCGCGATTACGAGTGATGAACTGGACCGGGTTCTCATTCTAGTACCAAAGGTCCAGAGACAGCGCGAACTGGTCGCGGCGATGGATGCAGCACGGGCGGTACGGCGGGCGAAACTGGCCGAGGCCGACGCCCTCCTCACCTCGCTCGACCGCTACCTTCTCGACACCCTCGGCCTCACCCCGCCGCCGCCGGATGCCCGTCGTATGTTCGCAATCCGCCGTGACGATGCCGATTCGCGATTGGATGCGGATTTTCATTCACCGCGCTTCCAAGCCATTCGTAAGGCCATCGAGACCTGCCCACATCCCGCCAGGTCCGTTGCGGAGATATGCGAGCGCATCGCGACCGGCTTTGCCGCTGGCCAGCAAGATCAAGCTTTTGACGAGGAGAGCGGCGTCCCGCATCTGCGTCCTCTCAACTTGAACATCTACGGCGAACTGAGCATCACCACGACAAAGCGCGTGCCCCGTAACACAGTCCCTGCCGAAGATTGGTGCGAACGTGGCGAGGTGCTTTTCAACAACACCAACTCCACGGAGATGGTCGGCAAGAGCACCGTCTTCGACCTCTCCATACCATGCGCCTGCTCGAACCACATGACGCGCCTCAAACTTCGTGACGGCATGAACGCAGAGTTTGTCGCCGACCTTTTCAACGCTCTGCGCTCGCTCGGATACCTTGGCCTGTTGAGCACGAACTTTAACAATCAAGCAGGTATCAACCTCGATACTCTCCGCGCGCTCCGCCTGCCCGTGCCTAACGCCGCTGCGCAAACCACCATCGCCGCCGAAGTGCGCCGCCGCCGTGAAACCGCCCGCCGCCTGCGTGCTGAAGCTGAGTCTGGTTGGGCCGAAGCGAAGCGGTGGTTTGAAGACCAACTCCTCGGCAAAGCCTGATCCCTCTTTCGCCCTTTCAGGGCTTGGTCAATTTGTCATTCGTTACCCATGGCAGTGCTCGCAGACTCGCTTTGCCCGGGGTTATTATCGGTCGTGGCTCTCGGTCCTTTCAGTCCGCGGCTTACTCGCGCCGGTCACTGCACTTTTTCCCGCCGCCGCCGCATCAGGTAATACACCGCCGGGGTAGCCACGAGTGAGAGTAGGACGGAGATGCAGAGCGCGCCGATCACCGCGATGGCCAGGGGCTTGAGCATGTCCGCGCCGGTGCCAATACCATAGGCCAGGGGCAACATGCCGAAGGCCGCCGCCAGCGAGGTCATCAGCACCGGGCGCAAGCGGCGATGGCCGGAGCGGACGAGCGCGTATTCCAGGCTCACGCCTTCGGCGCGCAAGTGCTCCACAAAGTCGAGCATCAGGATGCCGTTCTTGGCGACGATGCCGACGCCGATGATGGCTCCGAGAAAGGAGACGACGTTGAGGGAGGTGCCGGTAATCCAAAGCGCCAGCACGGTGCCGAACAGTGCCAGCACCGCGCCGAAGACGATAGCCATAGGTTCGTAGAAGGAGCGGAACTCCACCAGCAGGACGGTGAATACAAGGAAGATCGCCATGAGGAGCACGAGCAGGAGGTTGCGGAAAGACTCCCGCTGTTGCTGGTAGAGGCCGCCGAATTCAACCGTCCCCGGCGGGAGTGTTTGGTCCTGACTTAGCTTCGCCTCGATTTCTCTCATCGCGCTGCCGAGGTCGCGGCCTTCGAGGCGGGCGGTCACGGCCACGTCCTGGCGCAAGTCTTCACGACGCAGTTCGAGTTGGCCCGGTTCTTCCACGATGTCGGCCACTTGCGAGAGTTTGACCAGCGCGCCGTCCGCCGTGCGCAATGGCAATTCGCGCAGGGTGTCCAACCGGGCAATGCGAGTCGGGTCCACAACGACGCGGATGGCCACCACGCGGTCGCCTTCGAGCACGGAGGATGCAGTGCGGCCCAGCATGGCGGTGTTGACGGCGGCGGCTACATCCTCGGCGCTGAGGCCGAAGCGCTGAGTGTCGGGATAGCGCACGCGCAGACTGATGGTCGGGCCGGTATAGACCAGGCCATTGAACGTGTCCACCACGCCTTTGACCTTCTTGAGTTGTTCCTCGACTTCCGGCGCCTTCTTCTTCAGGAACTCGATGTCGGTGGAGAAGAGCTTCACTTCAATCGGCTTGGGCGACCAGGTTAGGTCGCCGATAAGGTCGCCCAGGATGCCGGGGAATTCCCATTCGAGGGCTGGCACTGCGGCGTTGAACTGGGCGCGCAATTCGGAAATGACTTCCTCGGTGGTGTGCTGGCGGCTGGCCTTGAGTTGGACAAGGAAGTCGCCAGTGTTCGGCTCGGCGATGGAGAGCGCAAGGCGGGCGCCGGTGCGGCGGGAGTAACTCTCCACGTCGGGGTTGGCGCGAAGAATTACCTCGGCCTGTAGAAGCTGGCGGTGGGTATCGGCGAGACTCGTGCCCCACGGGGCGACGTAATCAATCACGAAACCGCCTTCGTCCATCGCGGGCAGAAATTCGCTCGCCAGTTTCTGATAGATGCCAACGCCATACACCAGCACCACAACGCAGGCGCCCAGCGTCAGCCAGCAATAGCGCAGCGCGGCGCGCACGGCTATCTCGTAAAGGCGGATGACGCGCGCCAGCAAGAAGCCGCCTTCCTCGCTCTTGGGCGCGTGGCCGTGCTCCAACTTCGCGCGGTCGCGGATGAACCAGGCGGCCAGCGATGGCGTGAGTGTGATTGCCAGCAGCAATGAGGTAAGCAGTGCCACCACCATCGTCAGAGCCAGCGCGCGGAAGAAGACGCCGGTGATACCTTCTAGGAACGCCAGTGGGATGAACACGACCACCGGCGTCAGTGTGGAGCCGACCAGCGGCACGAAGATTTCACCAATAGCGGCTTGAATGGCTTCGAGGCGCGGGAGGCCGTGGGCAATCTTCGCATAGATGGCCTCGACCACGACAATGGCGTCGTCAATGACCAGCCCAATGGCTGCCGCGATGCCGCCCAGTGTCATCAGGTTGAAGCTCAGTCCGGCCACCTTCATCGCAACGAGCGTCACGAGCACAGTTACCGGAATGACCACGATGGCGGTTAGTGTCGTGCCCCAGTTCTTTAGGAATAAGAAGATGATGACTACCGAGAGGATGAGTCCGAAGAGGATGGCTTCCCACACGCTCTGCACCGACGCGCGGACTAGCAAGGACTGGTCATAGTAATAGGCCGTCTTCATGTCGGGCGGCAGGTCTTTCTTCAGCTCGCGGAGTACCTGCTTGAGGTCACGCGCAATGTCGAGCGTGCTGCCGTCGGGTTGGCTGCGGATGTTGAGCAGCACGGCGGGCACGCCCTCGGCGGAGACGACATTGAAGACTGGCTCCGGGCCGCGCTCCACGCGGGCAAAGTCGCGAATGCGAATTGGGTGCGCGCCTGCCACGGCCACGGTGAGGTTTTCAATGTCCTCAAGGCTATGAACGCGGCCATCCACGACGGTGAGATAGAGGGTGTGATTCTCCTCGTGCATGCCTGTGGGCGTGATGAGATTGTTCCGGGCCAGCGCGTCGGTGACCTGTGGCAAGCTTAGACCCGCCGCCGCCAAGCGCGCTGGGTCCACCACGACGTGGTATTCCGGCGTGCGCCCGCCTACTAAGTCCACCCGTGCCACCCCGGGGATGCGCAGGAAGCGCGGCTTGAGTTCGTAGCGGGCCATTTCCCACAACTCGGTGCTGCTGCGCTGGGGGCTGATGAGACTGACACCGATGATGGGGAACGCGGAAAAGGTCAGCCGCCAGACAGTCGTGCTCGCCGTAGTCGGCAGCGTGGAGCGAATCTGACCGAGCCGGCTATGCACGAACAACTCTGATTGAATCATGTCCACCTGCCAGTTGAAGAAGACGCTGATTTCCGCCGCGCCGCGCCCGGTGATAGATCGGATCGTGACCGAACCGGGAATGTCCTTCATTGCCTCCTCGATGGGCCGCGTGATCGTGGCCATCATTTCGTCGGCCGGCATCACGCCATTGTCCACGAGGATGACGACACGCGGGAAGTTGGTTTGCGGGAAGACCGACGACGGCATCTTGAACGCCGCATAAATGCCCGCTAGGCACAGTGCCACGCTGATAAACGTGATGGCCAGTTTATGGCGGATGGCGAAACGGCCGAGAGCGAAGGGCCTATTCATGATGAGCGTTCTTGCCGGTTTCGCCACCCAACACGCGCACCTTGGTTTCCTTCGGCAGGCCGTAAGCACCGGTCGTCACCACGGTCATTCCCTCGCTCAAACCCTCGCCTTCCACTTCCACCAACTCGCCATCGCACAATCCGGCTTTGACCGCCTTCTGCGCGGCCTTGTCGCCTTGTACCAAGGTGATAACCGGGGTGCCTTCCGCATCCTTCACGAGACTCTCGACGGGCACGGCCAGGCGGTCCTTATGCTCCTCACTTACAATGCGCAGCGTGACGAACTGCCCGGGGCGCAGGGTGGAGTTGGCCGGCAGTGCCACGCGCACCAACGCTGTCCCGGTCTTCGCATCTACTTGCGGACTGATGCTGGTCACCGAGGCGCTGACCGGCGCGGCGGCCTTGTCGGCGATTACTTCGGCGGGCTGGCCGGGTTTGAGCGCCGCCACTTCCGCGCTCGGCACATTCGCGCTAACCACCAGTCGCTCAAGATCAACCAACTCCGCCAGTATCGCAGTCAAGTCCACCGCCTCACCGGGCTTGGCGTTGACGCGCATGATGGTGCCGGCGAACGGGGCTTGGACTTGCAGCAAGGTCAGTTGAGTTTGGGCGGCGGCAAGGTCGTTGCGGGCGGCAGCCAGGACTTGCTCCGCTTCAAGCAGCGTTTTCTGGGAAGTGCCTTCCACCTGCATCAACTTCTTCTGCCGCGCGAAATTAGTCTCGGCAAACTCTGCTGCCTTGTGCGCCCTGTCTGCCGCCACCTCCGCCGCGCGACTGTCGAGTTGGAATAGCACCGCGCCCTTTTCCACATGCTGGCCCTCAGCGCATTTCACCGCTGTCACCACACCTGTCACTGACGGGGCCAGCCGCGCCCCGGCTGCCGGACGTTCGCCGGGCGGCTCCGGTTCAACCACGCCATAAGCTGTCACATAGCCACGCAACGTAGACCGTGTGATCTTGCCGACGTGGACCGCGACTTCAGTGTCAGGTTTCTTTTCATCCTCTTCGTGCGCGGCTGGCTTGAACCAGACGAGCCAGGCCAGACCCGTCACGGCACCGAGGGCAATGAGAATGGAGACAGTCTTTTTCATAGGTGCATGTTCACTTGCCGGATTCCGAAACTCAGGGAGCGGCCAGCCCGACGACGGCAGGTAAGTCGAGCGGGCATTGCAGCGCGTCCTCCAACTGACCGAGTGCTTGCTGTGACTTCACCAGCGCGTCCAGCCGGGCCAGCGCGGAGGCGCTCAGTTGCAGGCGGAGTGCTGCCAGGTCGCCTTTGGAAATCTCGCCCGCGTCGAACATCGCCTGCGCCCGTTGCTCCTGCTTCTGCAACCGGCCCAGCAACGCATCCGCATCCGCTTGCTTTTGCAGCGACGCGCGATAACCAGCCACGGCGCGATCAATCTCCGCCAGCACGCGGGCTTGGAGCGCGTTGAACTTGGCGGCGCGTTCCGCACGCTTAGCGTTCGCTTCGGCAATTGCTCCTAGGTTATGGTTCAGCACCGGCAGTGTGACCGAGAGTCCCAGCGACCATTTGTTGTCGCCCTGGTCGAATTCATAGCCGGGGTTGAAATGGACATCGGGATACTGCTTGGCGATTTCCAATTGCAACGCCGACTGGCTGGCCGCGTATTCCGCCAAGGCACCCAATATGTCCGCGCGGTGCAGCAAGGCCTGCTGGCGGGCCTCGCTCACCTTAGCTTCGCCCGGTAACTGTCCCAAGCCGTCGAAGGAAAGCTTCACCCCGGCCAGCGCACTGGCCGACACCCCGACGGCCTCGGCCAATTGCACGAGGGCCTCGGCGCTCTGCCGCTCCGCGTCGCGCAACGCCAGCCGCGTGCTATCCGCCGCGATGCCCGCCTGGGTGACCTCATAAGCCGACACCGCGCCGACCTCGTGTTGCCGCTCCAGCAGTTGCAAGTTCTCGGCCTGACGGGCTTGTTGCTCCTGTAACAGTCTTTGTGTCTCCTGCGCCGCGTGCAGTTCCACCAGGCGGCTCCGCACCCGGCTCCGCACCTGCCACGCCACCGTCGCGAGGTTCAACCGCGCCGCTTCGGAGAGATGGCCGGCTTGCGCGAGGCGATAGCCACGCTTGCCCGCCGTCTCCACCGGGATGTCCAACGACGGCGTCACCAACCACGGCGAAGGAATGGTCGTGGTGCTGTTGTAGCCGGGCACAACGCTAATTGTGGGATTGGGGCGTTCACCCGCGGTGACTTTGCCCGCCGTCACCACGCCCCACTGCGCCCGCGCCACGTCGAGATCAGGATGATAGTAGAACGCCGCCAGCGTCAGCTTGGTGAAATCCCACGCCGGCAGCGGCCAGGCCGGCAGTGTGGCTAGGAGGTTGGTTTCCAGAAACGATCGCAGCCCGTCATCAGCCAGTGTGCGCGCTTGAAAGTCGGCGGCGGTTCTCTCAGGCGCGAGCGGCTGCGGATGGAAGCGGGCGCAACCTTGCAGCAGGCCTACGCCCACGAATGAAACCAAAAGACATTTAGCATGTGTCATGAAAACAAGAGCGGCATTCAAACCGATGCACAGAGACTACCAACCGTCGCGTTGGACCGCGAGCACCTACCGAGGAAAACTCCATTCACACCGCACGCTCCGGCAGGCGGATCGTGACGGTCGTACGTTTGTCTGGCTCGGACGCGATCTGAATCGTCCCGCCGTGGGCAGTCACAATCCAGCGAACGATACTTAGGCCGAGGCCGCAGCCTTCCACCGCGTTACTGTGGCTGGCGTCGCCGCGGAAGAATGGCTCAAACACCCGGGACAGCAATTCAGTAGTAAGGCCAGGGCCAGTGTTAGCAATGGTTAGTTCGGCAGACTGTTCGCTGCGGCGCAAGATGAAGGTTACTTCGCCGCCGGGCCGGTTATACTTGCTGGCGTTGTCGGCCAAGATGAGGAGTAACTGCCGCAAGCGATGGCGGTCGCCAGTCACCAGACATTCCTCGCAAGCGACTAAGTGGACCTGCACTGTGTGTGGCTGGGCGAGACTGTGAGCGTCTGCGGCGGCGTCACGCACCAATTCGTCGAGCCGAACCGGTTCGCGGGCGAGCCGGACTTGCCCGGCGTCAGCCTTAGTCAGGAGGGTAAGGCCATCCACGATCTGGGTGAGACGCTGGACTTCATCGAGTTGACTGAAGAGCCGTTCGCGGTGCGCGGGCGGCAGCGTTTCGTCTTGTAACGCGGTTTCCAATTCGCCATGTAGCACGGTCAGCGGAGTTTTAAGTTCGTGGGAGGCGTGGAGCGTGAATTCGCGGATGCGCTGAAAGGATTGACTCAGGCGCTCGGTCATGGAGTTGAAGACTTCGGTAAGACGGTCAAGCTCGTCGTGGTTGCCGGAACGCGGCAGGCGCGCGGCGAGGTTATGCTCGGTAAGGCGCTCAGCCGCTTGAGTAAGTGCGGCCACAGGTGCCAGCGCCTTCTGCGTGAGCCACCAACCGCCGGCCAGGCCGAGCGCCGCCGCCGGCACGCCGCACCAGAGGACGAGGCTCATTACTTCGCCGAGGCCGTCGTCGCTCGCGTCCGCTTCACTGGCGGTGCCGGAGGGACGCTGGCGCGGTTCCACGACGAATTCATAGTAAGTCAGTCCGCCCATAGCCAGTAGCGAGGCACAGAGCACGCCGGCATACCAGAGCGCAAGGCGAACGCGGATGGTCAAGGTGACTCCCTTAGTTGGTAACCCAACCCGCGCATGGTGTGCAGCAACTTAGGCTCAAAGTCTGCGTCAATCTTCTCGCGGAGGCGCTTAATGTTCACATCCACCAAGTTACTGCCGGGGTCGAAGTCATAGTCCCAGACTTTCTCGAGGATGGCCATGCGACCGCATATCCTACCCGCCGAGCGCAGCAGAAACTCCAGCAACCGATACTCGCGCACGGTAAGTTCGATGACTCGGCCGGCGCGTTCGGCCTGGCGAGTGACGGTGTCGAGTGAAAGGTCCGCCACGCGCAGCACGGTGGTTTTCGCCTCGCCACCGCGGCGTCCCAAAGCGCGGACGCGGGCCACTAACTCGGCGATGACAAACGGTTTCGGCAGATAGTCATCGGCCCCAGCGTCGAGACCCTCGATGCGTTCGTTGACTTCGCCGCGGGCGGAGAGGAGCAGCACGGGCGTGGCATTACCTTGCTGGCGCAATTGCCGCAGCAGGCTCAAGCCATCGCGGCCCGGCAGCATGATGTCGAGCACGAGGGCGTCGAAGGGCGTGACCCGCGCCGCCGCCCAGGCGTCGTGGCCGCGATGGCAGACATCCACGGCGAAGCCTTCGGCCTGGAGTGCCTTGCGAATGAACGAGGCGGTTTTTTTTTCGTCTTCGACGACAAGGACACGCATGACGGCAGACTAACAGCCAGCGCTGGGCAGGCCAATGGCGAAAGTAACCGTCACGGCGCTGGCTGGGGTGGTTGGACCGCGCTTTTCAACGACAGATTCTTCGGCGCAGGCCGCCACCGGCAAACCCGGCGGCGGCCGGTCATTGGTTGAAGGCCGGGAGATTACTTCTTATCGTCGTCCTTGTCCTTGTTACCCTGCTCGTCTTCCTTCTTCTCCTTCGCCTGGTCGGCGGGCGTTTCCTTTTCCACCGAGATCACGGCACCGGTCAGGGCGTCCACGATTACTTCGGTGATGTCCGCTGTGACGGGAGTGGTAATGTCGAAGGACCAGACGAGCTTGCCGTCTTCCTTCTCGATCTCGCCTCCCTTCACCGTGCCGCCGGGGACTTTGGCGAGCGCGATCTTCTCGGCTTCGGCCTTGGTGATCGTGGCCTGGGCTTCGAGTTGGGCGGCGCTGGCTTTGCCTTCCTTGCCTTCCTTCTTGTCGGTGGCGCAGCCGGTGAGGCTGCCCGCGACTAAGCCGAGGGCGAGTATGGAACTAAGTATATGTTTCTTTTTCATGTTATTATACGTTGATGTGTTGGCCGGGTTCGTACCGGCGGGGACATTAAACCTCACCGACATGACAGGACCATGACAAGAGTATGACAATGTTGTCACCGACGCGCTACCCCCGAGATTTCCTCCTGCCTCCTTCCACGGAGGAACGAAGGGGCAGCAAAAAGGTCAAGCGGCGGAATAACTTTCTAAAAAAACCTGTTGACATGACGCTTGCCGTACGTAATGATCGCCCCGGTTAGCACATCATAAACACATGAAATCAATGAACATAAAAATGAACAACGAGTCCACTACATCAACAACGAGGAAACCAGGGCCTACCCAATCAACGGCTACGCCCCGAGTGACCTTATTTGAAAGGAGGAAAGTTGCAGGCCCAGCCGCATTCGGCTTGGGATTGTTGCTGCTCCCAGGTCTGACGCTGCCCCAAAATGCCAGGGCGCAAGTCACGGAAGTTAATTACGCGCTCACTGGATATGCCTACGCTTCCTCAGAGGCTTACGGCGGGGTTGCCGGACGCGCCAACGACGGCAATACCGATGGCAACTGGAGCGGAAATTCCGTTACCCACACCACTGAGAGTGAAGACCCCCCGTCCTGGTTGGAAATTGCCATGTCCGATGTTAAGACCGTCGGCCGTGTCCAAGTGTGGTTTCGCACCGATTGCTGCTTTGACCGCAATGATGGTTTGCAACTGGTCGTTGCCGACCTCGACAGCAAGGAGTTAGCGCGCGTTCCGCTGGTGAACCCGTTCTCCCAGACTCCCTCCTTGCCTTGGACGGCGGTGAACTTCTCCCCGCCGCTCGTTGGCGTCTACCTAGTCAGGGTTGCCCGGACTACCGTGAACGCCCTGTCCCTGGCCGAATTGCAAGTGATCGCCCCCTACACCGGGGTGACGGTTACTGTCACGCAGCCGCCGACGAACACGACCGCACTGGAAAGCCGAACCGCGACGTTCGGCCCCGTGGCCGCCACGGTGGTTGGCGCGCCGCAGGAGAAGCTCACGCTGCAATGGCAGCGCAACGGCACTGACATCCCCGGCGCAGTCGGCCCGACTTACACCACGCCTACGTTAACCATGGGCAATAGCAACGACACCTACACGGCGAAATTCATGGTTTCAGGCCTTTCCACCACGGCGAGCGCCACCTTGAAGGTGCAGAAAGACACCACCCCACCGGTGGCTATTTCGGCCAATTCCATTGGCGGCACGATCGGTATCTTGTTTGATTGGCTGATGGATCCCGCTTCGGCGGCGACGGTCGGCAATTACACGATGACCGGCGGCCCGGCGGTGACTTCCGCCCGCCTGGCTGGCGACGGCCGTTCCGTCATCCTGGGGGTTTCGGGCCTTACGGGCACCAGCTTCAGCGTTACGCTCAACAACGTGAAAGACCTCGGAGGCAACCCGATTGCCACGAACACCGTGGTCAGCGGTTCGGTGGACCGGTCGCTCGTCGGCCAGGATATCGGCGACCCAGCGATGGCGGGGAACGTCTTTAGCACCGCAGTAGGCCAATACACTGCCACCGGCGGCGGAGGGAAGTTGTTCAATACCGACGGCGACCAGATGTTCTTCCTGGCTGCCTCCGTCACGGGGGATTTCGACAAGAAAGCCAAACTGACCAGCATTACGACGTCCACTAACGACGCAAATGCTCGCGGCGGCCTGATGGCGCGTGTAAGCAACTCGGTATCGAACAGCGTAGCAGTGAAACTGACCGTGGGCAACCCGACTGGGGCCAACGTGGTGTGGACCCGGGTGCGGACGGAAAGTGATACCACGGCCGATCCCGTGCCTGTTCTGGGCTATTTCCGGCTGGGCCGTGACTACAGCGGGGTGAAAGACGCCCTGCCGAATCAATGGATCCGCCTGCGCCGCGTCGGCAACGCCTTCTTCTTCTATGTCGGGACCAACGGGCAGGATTGGTCGTTGATCGGCGAACGCTACATCAAGAACCTGCCGGACACCCTCCAGATCGGTCCCTATGCGGCCTCTTCTGTCGCCGGCGGCTTGGCTACCGTGGCCTACGGTGCCTACGGCGATGTCACCCCCACGGACACGACGCCGCCCACGCTGGTTTCAGCCGGCACGCTGGACAAGAAGGTGATCGGCGTGAAGTTCTCCGAAATACTGAACTCGGCCTCGGTTAAGGTGATCGGCAACTACACCTTGAGCCAAGGCGCGGTCACCGCCGCGGAAGTGGGCGTCAACGGCAACTCGGTTTACCTGACTGTGAGCGGGTTGACAGCGGACGCCTTCACCGTGACGATCAGCGGCGTCAGAGACAGCGCCGGCAATCTTATCGCGGCGAATTCGCGCGTTTCCGGCTCAGTCTCCGCCTTCAAAGCTGCGGATGTGGGCCGGTTTGTGGACGTGAACAATCGTCCGCAGGCCACCGATAATCCTTATGACATCGGCAAGTTTGTCGCCCTCTCTTCGGGCGCGAACGTGGAAGTGGATTGCATCGCGGCTGGCGCAAACCTCTGGAATGGCCAGTATTTCCACTTCGTCTATGTGGAAAAAGTCGGGGACTTCGACATGCAAGTGGAAGTCGCACGTTACACTCACGCCAGCGGTGGCGGTGACTATGCCCATGGCGGCCTGATGGCCCGCAACGGGCTTTACCTCCCCGGCTCGGAATATACTGACGCTGGGACTAAGGCGCAGTTCGAGATGAACACCACCTATGAGGAAGCCGGGCAAGGACGCGTGGCGCTAGTTATCGCTTGCATCAATGCGGGTGACACCGGCGAGTACGTCGGCAATATCATCGGGACTGGCACCTTGGACATCAACGGCTGGACCAGTTACTTCGGGGATCTGCGGGCCACCAACGCCAAGGGTGACCTGGCCCCGACCTCCTCGCCGACGCAGAACCGCTGGCTGCGCCTGAAACGGGTGGGCCAAGTTTTCAGCCACTACTGGTCGTACGACGGTGTGGACTGGGTCAAGTACCAAGACCGCGACCGTTCCGCTGCCGGTCCCCTGCCGGCCACGTTGCAGGTAGGATATGCGGCCCAAGTCAACGACAGTTGCTGCGACGGCACGGGGGTCAACGGCAAGCCAGGAGTTTATGGCACCGGCACCGTTCGCGCTCTGGGCGACACGCAGGTCACGAAACCGACGATCCACGTCGAGCGGTCGGGCGCGGACATCATCCTGAAATGGCTCGATGGCGTGTTGCAAACCTCGCCCACCGTGATCGGCACTTACACCGACGTGCTAGTCAGTGGCACCAACGCCCCGTCGCCGTACACCAACACGATGAGCGGAAGCTCGCGGTTCTACCGGCTGCGCCAGTAACTACTGGTTGCACTGCGTAAGGTCAAAAACCAAGTTCCTTACAGCAACACAGCTCAGCGACCGGGCGGCATACGCCCGGTCGCTTTTTTGTTTGGAACGATACGTCTGCCCCACGAGGTGCGAGTGTATCGCCTATGATGAGGTCTCTCAAACGTCTCCCCCGTTAGAGCGTGTTTGAGAAGTCGCCCAGCGGTAGGGCGAGGCTTCTGCCGAGCCTTTCTGAACCAGCGCACGGCTGCTGCCGTCGAGGCTCGGCAGGAGCCTCAGAACTCCTAACCCGAGGAATCGGCGTGGGCCGCCCGGTGAGGGCACCGGGCTACAGAAGCCCGCCCTTGCTGTAGTCCGGGTCCCCCGACCCGGCGCGCTTGGACTCTACTCGTTTCTTCGCCGTGCTGGAATTTGTGTTCACGGGTCAGGAGTTCTGAGCCTCGCCCCATACCGCAGCAGGCATTTGGCAGCGGGCGAACATATTCCAAGAGTCATATCCGCCGCCGAGATAGGCCCGTGCTATGCGCCCTCTTATCGGACTAACTATTCCGTCCGTCTGCCTGCTTCAGATTACTTTCGTCTGCCCCGGTTTCGCGATTGGATAGCGCCCGGCCGCATCCGGCATGACCGGGGGATTGGACTCTTTCGTCATGGTTTCGAGACCGGGCGCGAGTTCGAGGTTGGAGCTCATCGCTTCGTCCCAGGTAATTAGTTGGCCGGACTCACACGCCATCCGGCCCATGATCGCGGTAAGGTTCGACTTAGCGCACCGCTCGGCCTCATTGTAGGGCTGGTCATTGCGGATCGCCTTAAAGAGGAGGTCGTGCTCGGTTTGGTAAGGGTCATTCTTCTGGCCTTGAAAGCGCCAAATCAGGTTTTCGGATGTCTGGTTCAAGCTCTTGAACAGACGCGGTACGTCCACGCCTTCGCCGAGCAGCGCACTGCCTTTCGACCCATGTGCCTGGACGCCGAAAAAGCCCCAGCACCCATCTATCAACCGGCCCTGCGCCACCATCCGCGAACCGTCGGCGAAGGTGTATTCGGCGGCATAGTGATCGAAGAGTTGGTCGGGATCTTCGTGGACTTGGCGGCCGCCCATGCCTTGGACGGAAACCGGCCAGGCGTTCTTGAGCCAGCAAGCCACGTCAATGTTATGAATGAGCCAGTCCACAATGAAGGAACCGTTCAGCCAGGTGAAATTGCTATAGTTAGAGATCTGGTAGGCCAACTCACTCGCCGCTGGATCGCGCGTGATAGTCTTCACGGTCCCATGCACACGGTAGGCCCAGCCAGTAATAACGTCTCCGATGGCTCCGTCGTGGATTTTCTTCACTACCTCTTCCATCGGGAAGTTGTGCCGAGTCATAAGACCGCCCGCGATTTTAAGATTCTTCCGCTTTGCTTCTTCGCCGCACCGTAGGATACGGCGGATGCCGGGGCCGTCCACGGCGAAGGACTTTTCCATGAAAACGTGCAGGCCCTTGGCAATCGCGTATTCAACATGGAGCGAACGAAAAGCCGGCGGCGTGGCGAGCACAACGACACTGCCTTGGTCGAGCGTGTCCATCGCCTTCTTGAAGGCGTCTAAGCCGAGGAACTGTCGGGCGGGCGGAACGTCCACTTGATCCGGCCGCTGTTCTTTCAAGACGGACAGGCTGCTTTGCAGGCGGTGCTCGAAGAAGTCAGCCATGGCCCAGAGCTTGACCGGACCTTGGGTCGAGAGTGCCTGCGCCGCGGCGCCCGTGCCCCGCCCGCCGCAACCAATCAGGGCAATCTTGATGGTGTTGTTTTCAGCCGTGTAACCGGCTCGCGGCAGCGCGCCGACGAGCGCGGCACCAGCGGCGACCTTGGTTGAGGCCGCCAGGAACTGTCGCCGGGTGACGGGGGCTAGAGACAAGAGATCGTTCTTCATAGGTTATGTTTCTTGGATGGCTAAGTCGAGAGCACCTGGCTCAGGCGCTCATCAGTTTCTTGAGATGCGCGATGGAGCGTTCCGCCTGCTCCACCGTGCCGCACTCCACGGATAACACAATGTCCCGCTTCGCCTTCTTGCAGATGCGCATGACTCGCTTCCAGTCAATAACTCCGTCACCGCAGGCGCAGCCTACGGGGGTGCCAGTTACCTTGCCACGCTCGCTGGAAGACTGCTCCACCGAGATGTCCTTGGCGTGTAAGTGGACAAGGCGGCCGACGACTTTCTCCAACCATTGGTAGGGATCATGCCCGCAGAGGTAACTGTTGCCGGTGTCGAAGTTGATGCCAATCGCCGGACTCTTGACCAGCCGGTAGATACGATCCAAACCTTCCGGGTGCTTGCTATACTGTTGATGCGGCTCCAGACCGATGGCAATGCCGCGCGGTTCGGCTACCTTCGCCGCTTCCATGAGCGTATAACGCATCAGAGTGTGATCCTCCTCTATGGTGGTCCAGGCCGGTTTCGGTCCTTCGTCGGTATTAACCACCGGCGCGCCGCACTCCGCCGCAAAGCGGATCGCTTGCTTGAGATACTCGACGCTGATCTCTGGCTTGCAGAGCGGTGTGTGCGTGGACAAGCCCGAAAGCTTTATTTTAGCCTCGGCGCAAGCACGCCGGACACGCAGCGGGTCGTCCAGCATCGAAACGCTGTGGAAGTAACCCGCCTCACTCAAGAGTTCCCGGCCCCAGTGAACCATCGGTTCGACGTAGTCGTAGCCCAGTTCCGCCGCCTTCTGCACGCCCCATTCAAAGGACTTGTCGTGATGGCGAACGAATTCCATGTTGATACCAAGTTTGATTTTGCTCATAAATTTGTCGTAGGTAGTTAGTCGGCACTCCAAGAGGTTAGTGGGCGGAAGCCGCCCATTGTCGCCCGCGCTCCGCGAGCGTTTCGGTTGACTTAAGTTCCGGGTAGAGCGTGACTAAGTAACTAAGTTCAAAATGATCGCCACGGCGATAAACCAATGGTTCGCGGTCCAGCCCTTGCGTAGCGGACAAGTAGGCAAACGGAGTTTTCATCGCGAAGTAGCGGGCCTCGCCCCGCGCGTTGCCGGCCGCGCCGAAGATAGCGATGGTGGCCTGTCTAGCGGAACTGTCAAAAGCCACGGCCTCCCAGCGGTGGGCTGATACATCTTGCCGGCCGCCGGCCAGGTCCGGCCTACCTTCAGGTGTCAAATGAACCGCCACCGGATCTAACTCCTGTAGGAACCTCATCCCCAGCCCGTGATAGTTGGCGCCGGTGAGCGTCACCACGTTAGTCTTAGACCCGACCTCGAATTCAGACTTCCAGTGTAAGGCAGTTTCCTGCGGCTTCGAATTCAGCGTCAGGGTCAGAGTTCGCCGCTCAATGAGCAATGTCGGCGCGTTAGTGTTCGGCAGGAAAGCGTCCTCCGGTGCGAGCCAGTACAACACTTGCACCAGCCGCGCTTGGGGCAGCCCTTCGGCATTCCGGGAAATCTCAGGCGGCGAAGACTCTACGACTTTCTGGACACCGCAGCCAGCAGTCTCCTCCCAAAAGTTGACGCCATTGACTTTGATGCCATACATCAGAGCGTGGTGATGCAAATGATCGGCGGGAGAATTGCGCAGCACCCCGTAGCCGCTGATCGTGTTGAGCGCCTTGATGTAGGGCTTGAATTCCTGGGGATCAAACCTATAGACCATCACCGGCTTGCCATCGTAAGTGATAGTCCACTGGTTCGGGCGGGAGGAAGCCTCGGCCACCAGACCTTCCGCTGCCGAAGCCGTTTGGTTCAAGCACAGGCCCGCCGGGGCCAACGCGAGGGCTAAGACCCATGACCAGTTACTGGGGATCCACCCAGTGAACTCTGGAAGTAAGTTGAAGCGCATAGAGAATCTTCTCCGGCTAGGCGACGATTTCTTCCTTGGCGAAGTCAAATTTCACCACCTTGTCCTTCAACAGACTTAGCATGGCCATGTTGAGTGCCGCCTGCACATGAAGCCCGAACTCGACGTCGCTGACCGGCTTCTCACGACTCCGCACACACTTAAGGAAGTTCTGCCAGTGCGCCACCGTCGCATCGCTCTTCTGCATCGGAAACACCTGCCGCTCACCTTTGCGGGGCACGATGGTCACGCTATCAATGCCCACGTTCCATTCGCCGGGATTCTGTAGTGTCAGCGTGCCCTCGTCGCCATGAATCGCCGGCTCGGTTACATAGTCGTTGGCCAGAGTAGAAACCACGACCACCGATAGCTTCTCCGGATAATCAAGGCACATATTGAATGTGTCGGGTACTTCACGGTCGTAAGTGGTGTATTTGAAGATGCCGCCGGAAGCCACGGCGCGGGAGGGGAACTTCAGCCCAATGGCACTGGCGAACGGCGTGAACAAGTGCGGCAGTAAGTCGGTACACGGACCGCCGGCGTAATCCAGATACTTGCGCCAACTGAAGAACCGCTGCACGGTGAAGGGCACCTTGGGCGCATCGCCCAGAAACGCCTCCCAGTCCAAGTCCGGCCCGGGCTTGGCTTCCGGGTCCGCGATGGGCATCCGCTCGCCCCAATCGCCATTCCGATAGAATCCGGCCGTGACGAGTTGGACCCGGCCAATAGCCCCCGACTGAACCAGTTCCTTTACTTTCTGCCAAGCCGGGCTGGAGTTCCCTTGGTTGCCGACTTGCACGACTCGCTTCAACTTCTGTGTCTCCTCACAGAACTGTTTGCTAAGTGTGAACTGTGTCCAATGCCCCATCGGTTTCTCGCAATAGACATCCTTGCCGGCGCGGACGGCATCCAGAGCCTGCGGCACATGGAGGCGATCCGGAGTGGCTATGCACACGATATCCACGCTCGGATCGGCGAGTAACTCAGCATGCTTCATGTAACCCTTGGCACCAGCGAACTTAGTGGCCTCGTCGAGGCGATAGCGCCAGGCGTCACAGATGGCGACGATCTGAAGGTTCTGGCCAGCCTTGATGAAGTTCTGCGCCAAGGCAACGTGTCCACGCCCGCGTCCGCCGACGCCGATGAAGCCAATCCCGATGCGGTCGTTGGCACCGAGAACCTTGCCGCGTGAAACAAACGGTGCGGCCACCGCGGCGGCGGCGGCATACTTAATAGTGCGGCCGATGAAATCGCGGCGATTCAGGGCGGAAGGAACTGTCATTTGTGCTTTAGGTGAGTTAGTCATGTTATGATATATAGGTTGAACGTGGATTGTTAGGTGTAGTTAGACGTAGATAGGAGAGCGTAGCTTCACTGTCCGCCCACGGCCGGGTCCAGCCATAGAGTGCCGGCCCAATACCACTTCGCCGGCTTCAGGCTTTCAACGTGAGAGTCTGCGAAGGTGACCGCCGACCGTCCGCTGTGCCGGGGATGCGGACCGCCCCAGTTAGGATCATCGCTGGCGACGCAGCCGGTGCAAGGATCGCTGTTGGCTACATCATGCACAATCCAACAACCCGGCTTCTCCGGCGAAGCCGCAGTGACGCACTTGTCCGGGTTGATGGTATTCAGGGGTCTGGTGCCGCTGTCGGTGAACATGACGACTGTGGCAGGTCGGCGCACTGCGGCGTCCGTCAATGGCCGATAAGTCTCCACCGGCCAGACGCCCGGCCAGTCGCAGCCGCCGAGACGAAAATTCATGCCGTAATTGGAAACTCCATAGTCCACGAGATCGGATGGGTAGTTGGCAATGAACTCCTTGAACTTCGACGTGCGGACGGGGCAGAGCATCAAGTTGGTACTTTGCTTGTAAGGCTGGAGGAAGTTGAACCACGCCTTGCGGAAATCATTGTTTCCGCGGACTTGGAAGGTGTAACAGAACTGTCCCCCGGAGTCCGCCGCGTAGGTGGCCATGGCAATAGCGATCTGCCGCAAATTGTTAACGCAAGAAACCGCCTTGCCCTTCTCCTTGGCCTTGGCCAGCGCTGGCAGCAACAGCCCGGCTAGGATGGCGATGATGGCGATCACGACCAGTAACTCGATGAGCGTGAAGCCGTCCCGGCGGGAGCCGGAACCGGACACTGGAACTGGTTTCGCTTTCATAACGCAAACTCGCTCAAACAGAGATCAACTAAGTCTGTGATCCGATCCACTTCCCGCCGCCGGCCCGGAAATCGGGCGACCAGCCAGACCGGCTGCCCGCCCGAATGGGCCGCGTCGCGATCAGCGGACACGGAAGAACTTTAGGGCCGCCGAGGCGTTTGTCGAGAAGGAAGGTGGCGTCGCACTGGGCACCAGCGTCCACGGGCCGGCGAGGTTTCCGGCCCATTCCAAGGCCCCCGCCTCGTATTGAACCGTGATCTGCGTCCCGCTCTGGGCGATGGCCAGGGTGACGCGGCGGATGGCCGTGGCCTGCGCCAGACTCTGACCTGACAGGCCCGCCCGGTAGAGACCGAAGATTTCGTCGGGAGTTAAGGCGCGGCCCCAGATACCTAAGTCATCCAGCTTACCATGCCAGTAGCCTGGAATGGCCGCTGGAGCAGAGCCAGAGTCGTCCGTCTTCACCCCGATACCCAGGCTAGTCATCGGCGGGGTGAGCAGAGAGCCGTTGTAAGTGGCGGACTCCGCGACTTGGAGGCCGTTGCGATAGAGGCGCATCCGGGCGCCATCGGCCACGAAGGCCACTTGCTGCCAACTGCCCAGCGGCAGGGGCACCACATCGAAGGCACTCACAGTGGCGCCGCTCCCGTCGGTGAGATAGTTGCCGAGCTGGCCGCTGTTATCAGTAAGTCCGAAGTGGAACTGCCCCGCCAGACTGGCACCCCAGTTCTTCGCGATACTGGCCCAGGTCGGACGGGATTCCGCCCACACCCAAGCCGAGACAGTCATCGTGTTCGTCGGCTTCACATAATCCGGTGCAATGACATAGTTTTGGTTAGTCGGGTCAGCAAAACTCAGCGCCTGCCCAATCCGGCCCGGCCCCCATTGCGAGTCATCGAGCGAAAAATTGAAGAGGTTGCCAGCCTGCGATAAGCCCGTGGCTTCGCCAGCGGTGGTGCCCGTGGCTTCATCGAACTTCCAATAGGCGACTAACTCATTGGTAATGTTGGCCGGCTGCACGACGACCCCAGCCGGCAGACTGGTCGCCACGCCCAAGAGATTACTGACGACGATAGAGTAAGCCCCGGCATCCGCCATTTGCGCCGCCGTGATAGTCAGGGAATTTGACTCCGCTCCGCTAACGCGACCGCCGTTGGCCAGCGGCGCAGAGTAGTGCAGCCATTGATAAGTGCTGCCGGTGCCGGTTACCACCGCGTGCAGTTGGATAGTTCCCCCTTCCATTACCGCCACCGACACGGGGTTGGTCAGCACGCCTGGCGGGTCATATAACACTACACTGATGCCGGAGAGATCGGCGGAGAGGTTGAAAGGGTTGCCAGCATAAGCGCCGCGCGGCTCGGTGGTGTCTTGGGTGCCGCTGCCGTTGGCGTCGAGATAGGCGAGCAGGGAGTAACCGTTGCCGGCCGGAATGGCGGGAATCTGAAACGGCCCTGGGCCGGCAAAGATGTCGGAGTAACTTGCCCCCAGACCAGGATTCGCGGCGTCCACGATCGCCGCGCCATTCCGGAGTTCGGCATTATTGCCGTTCGGACTGAGGTCATTGCCGAGACCATCATCGAAGTTCCAATAGCCTCGCAAGCTCGGCTCAGTGCCCGTCAGGCCGTTGCGAGCTTGGCTGCGGATCTCAGCGCGAGTTAGGGCGCGGCTCCAGACGGCGATTTCATCCAACTGGCCCTTGGCGAACTCCCCCGTGCCGTCCCAGGCACCGAAATAGACCTGGCTGCCGATGTTAGGAATAGCCGTGTTGCCGCTGTTGCGCTGCTCGACCAGTTCACCGTCGAGGTAGCTGGTAAAGCCGTTCACGGTGTTACGCTTCCAGGTCATGGCTACGTGGTGCCAGTTGCCATCTACAATCTTAGTAAGTGGATCGGATACTTTTACCGGCTGGGCCACGCCACCGTCGTTACTCAGGATATGGTAGTTCGCTCCCCAACCGGCGACGATATAGTTGCCGCCGCTCTGCTGGCGTACAGCCGAACTGACGGCTGAACCTTTGAACCAGTATTCTATGGATAACTCGTCACCTGACATGTCAGTCAGGGTTGTGCTGGCGTAGTTCGTGCCATCCAGGTTCAAAACTTTGTTGCTGCGCAACTGGGCCACGGTCGTGTGGATCTTACCGGTTTCGCTACCGGTATAGAGAAATGTTCCAGAGATAGTCTTACCATTGACGATGACATCCAAGCTGGCCGCGAGGCTGGCGGCCGTGCCCTGCTCATTGCTCGCCAGGCAGGAGTAACTGCCAGCGTCGCCAGCTACAAGACCTGTCACCTGTAGGTTGGTGACTGTCGCGCCACTGATGCGGGCGTCATTGACTAAGGCGGTGTCGTCGCGATACCACCGGTAAGAGAGTGGCGGCGTGCCGGTGACAGCTACTTGGAACGAGGCGGTTCCCCCGGTGGCGCGGCGGACACCTACGGGCTGCAAGGTAATGGCGGGAGGCTCTTTCAGCAGGACATCCACAGCGGTCTTGTTACCAGTGAGATCGAAAGGATTGCCTGCATACGCACCCAATGGCTCGCCGGCATCCCACCGGCCATTGCCATTGGCGTCGAGGAACGCCGTCGCCGCGTAGTTAGACCCAGTGGGCAGACTGCTGATGGTGTAACTGCCCAGACCAGCGATGACCACGCTCCCGTTGCCGCCATTGAAACCGGGGGATGCCCGCGTCCACAATGATGGCCTCACCGACCGGCGTCCCGTCATAGTGGTTAGTCGTCTTGTCGTTGAAGGAGCCGTCGTCAAAGTCCCAGTAAGCCAGCAGGCCGGGTTCATTGCCTTGGAGCGCCTTGTTCCAGTTCGCGGTCACTTCGGCCGGCGACATGAAGCGTCGCCAGATCGCCACCGCATCCATCTCACCGGCCGTGAATTCGCCCGTGCCGCCGATTGATCCCAGCCAGACGCTGGCATTGTAGTTTGGAATAGGAACATTCGCACTGGCACGCTTCTGAACTAGCCGGCCGTCCAGGTAACTGGCGAAGCCATCGGCGGTCCCTTGCTTCCAAGTGAACATGACATGATGCCAGTTGCCGTCGGTGATGCCCTCGCCGGCCGACACGCCGGTCAGGAAGCCGTCGTTTTGTAGGACGTGCTGGCCGTTCCAGCCGGCGATCACCCACCCGCTGCTCTGCTGTCGGACGGCGGACTGGTAAGTGCTGCCGCGGAACCAGAACTGAATGGTGAGTTCGGAACCCGCGAGGTTGGTCAGGGAGGCAATTTGCACAGAATCACCCGCGCCATCCAACTGTAGAACTTTGTTACCGGGCAAGGTCTGCAAAGCAGCGACATGCACCTGGCCGGTGCGGCTGCCGGTGTAGGCGATGGTGCCGGAGATGTCGGCCCCGAGACTGACGCTGCCGCAGCAGGCCAAAATCGCAGGCGCGATGGAGAGGACGACTAGTTCTTTCATAATGTTTTGTGTGAGATCAAAGCTCGAGTGAAGATTAGCCTAAGTCGCCCCCTGAATTCTTCCAATTTTCAAGAGTGCGAGATTTTGAACATTCCCGTCGTACGCCGCCGCCGGGCGCGACCGGCCTGCGCCCGATGTGCTGCGGTCCCCAAGTTCTCAGAGCGCGCTTGAAAACGCCGGCCGTGGTAGGGCAAGGCTCCTGCCGAGCCGCTTGGCAGGATCGCATGACTGCTTCCGCCGAAGCTTGGTGGGAGCCTCGCCCTGCCGCTGGACGACTTGTCATACACGCTCTAAGGAGCCGGCTCCCGCCGCTTGCGGGCACTGGGCTTCGTCATGGCCCGGGCACCGCCCCGTTGCCTCATGGATAAATGACACCGAAGGAGTCTGAGCAGGCAGGCATGGTTGACTCGGGTTTCAGTATTCGCGCTAGAGCATAGCGGAGGTGTCAATCCCCGCCCCTGGC
>CAINDV010000681.1 GCA_903847485.1 uncultured Verrucomicrobiota bacterium | reverse complement strand
TTCCGAAGGCTCCGCAGGAGCGTCGCCCTACCAGAGCTGGAGTTTTCAAAGAGCATGAACCGCCTAACTAAACGGCAGTGCCCCATCGGATGAGGATGGTGGGACGGGGTAAGGGGCGTCCGAATTATTCAACCGCTTTTCTGTGAGAACTGGTATCAGTCCATTTCCAAGGCGCGTTCAAAAGTCTGGCAGCAGGTCAAGAGTTCCGGTTCAGTTCTTGCAAATAAGCGTGGCACTTAGCCGTCGGTGGCTTAGTCTATCGCCGTGAATGACACTTTTGCTTCCTACCCGTCTGCGGGAACCTCGGTGAGTTTTCAAACCGGCCAGGGCGGGCTGCCGATGCTCGCCGTGTGGACGCCGGCAAGCGTAGCGCACATCTACCTGCATGGCGCGCAGGTGACTCATTTCCAACGCCGGGGTGAACAGCCGCTTCTGTTTGTGAGCGCGCAATCCCAGTTCGCCGAGGGCAAGGCGATCCGCGGCGGCATCCCGGTAATCTTACCGTGGTTCGGCGCGCGGGAAGGCAAACCAAGTCATGGTTTTGCGAGGCTGCACGCGTGGCAACTGAGCGAGATCCGGACGCTGCCGGGCGACCAAGTGCGTCTGGTGCTACGATTGCCGGAATGTCCGGAGGCTGCCGAGTGGCCGCAGTTTGAGGCGCAGTGTGCGGTCACCGTCGGCGATCGTCTGGCTATGGAGTTATCGGTGAGCAACACCGATCCGGCCCGCACACTAGACCTCCAGACCTGTCTGCACACTTACTTCGCCGTCGGTGGGATCACGCAAGTCGAAGTGCGTGGGCTTAAAGACGTCGGCTATCTCGACGCCTTGGAAAACCTGGCCCCGAAAACACAGACCGAGGATCCTATGCGGTTCGCCGAGGAGGTGGACCGGCTGTATGTCAACACGCCACACGCCGTGGAGATTACCGATCACGCCTGGCACCGCGTCATCCGCGTGGAGAAGGAGCAGTCGCTCTCGACTGTGGTGTGGAATCCTTGGATTGCTAAATCGCAGCGGATGCCGGACTTCAGCGACGACGAGTATCTGCGGATGATCTGTGTCGAATCTGGCAACATGAGTCCGAATGCGCTGACCGTCGCGCCCGGCGCACAGGCGACATTGCGGGTGCGCTTGTCCACGCGGCCGGCGTAGGACAGGCGTCGCGCCTGTCTCTAACTTCGGATTCTCAATCTCTGGCCCGACGCTTCCTAAACTCAGCCAAAGTCACTTCTTGGCAAACCAGGTTTTTAAGTTGAAGACAGGCGCGACGCCTGTCCTACCTCCGTCGCAGTCTTGACTGGCAGACATGCCCGATGACCGCTATCTTTCGTCCGCATGAACTATTCTGAGTCTCCTTGGTTATACAGTCGGCACCGCACGCGCGAAGTGATCGTCGGCGATCCGGCGCACGGTGGAGTTATCATTGGCGGCGACCATCCGGTCGTCGTGCAGTCCATGATCACCTGCGATACAATGGACACAGCCGCTTGCGTCCAGCAGACGCTGAAGCTAGTCGCCGTGGGCTGCCAGCTCGTACGCATCACCGCGCCGACAGTGAAGGATGCGGCCAACCTGCAACGCATCGCCGCCGAGTTACGCACACGCGGCTGTTTCGTGCCGTTGGTCGCCGACATTCATTTCAAACCCGACGCGGCGCTCGAAGCCGCCCGGTGGGTGGAAAAGGTGCGCGTCAATCCCGGCAACTATGCCGACTCGAAGAAGTTCGCCGTCAAGGAATACGCCGCCGCGCAGTACGCCGCCGAGTTAGTCCGCATCGAGGAGAAATTCACACCGCTAGTGAAGCTCTGTAAGTCGCTGGGCCGGGCGATTCGCATCGGTACCAACCACGGCTCTTTAAGTGATCGCATCATGAACCGCTACGGTGACTCGCCGCTGGGCATGGTGGAGAGCGCGCTCGAATTCGCCCGCATCGCGCGCCAGCAGGACTTCCACCATTTCCTATTCTCGATGAAGTCAAGCAACCCGAAGGTAATGATTGAATGCTATCGCCTGCTGGTCGCGCGCCTGAATGATCTTGGCCCCGACTGGAACTATCCTATTCACTTAGGTGTCACCGAGGCGGGCGAAGGCGAAGACGGTCGCATCAAGAGCGCCATGGGCATCGGCTCGCTGCTCTGCGACGGCCTCGGCGACACTATCCGCGTCTCACTTACGGAAGACAGCCAGCAGGAAATTCCCGTGTGTCGCAACCTGCTCGCTCAAATCCCAACCCTCACCTTTTCGGACTCCGCACTCCGCCTTCCGCCTTCCGCACTCTCCTTCGATCCTTTTACTTATAGCCGCCGCCTTACGCCCGCGATCGAACTGGCAGACGGAGTTCAATGCGGTGGCGAGCACACTATCCGCGTTGTTGTTACTCGTGCCACCTTTGATCAGGTCGCGCCTAAGATCACGCCCAAGGCCGATGTTAAGCCCGAGGCCGTCTATGAAAACCTTAGTCTCCTCGAACTCGATCCGACCCAGGAAATCCCACTCGCACAGCTTGCCAGCGACACTCAGCTTGTCACCGTGAAGGACGGCACGCCGCTGCCAGTCATCACTGCTTTTCGCTTACTGGCCACGAAGCTTCGGCAACTAGACCGCCGTAACCCGATTCTGCTCAAGGATTGTTTGGCTATTGAACCTGCGCTGCCGGCTCCTATCGCCTTGCTCCGCGCCTCGGTGAACTTCGGCGCGCTGCTGGCCGATGGTATCGGCGACGCGATTCTGGTGCGTGGAGAGACGGGTGCCGGGCAGTCGTTGCGGCTGGCGTTCAACATCCTACAAGCGGCGGGTTGCCGCTCCTTCAAGACCGACTATGTGGCCTGTCCGAGTTGCGGGCGGACATTGTTCAACCTTCAGACTGTCACCGCGCGCATCAAGGCCCGCACCGAGCATCTCAAAGGCGTGAAAATCGCGATCATGGGTTGCATCGTGAACGGTCCCGGTGAGATGGCGGACGCGGACTTCGGCTATGTGGGCGGCGCGCCCGGCAAGATCAACCTCTATGTCGGTAGGACGCCTATTAAGTTCAACCTCCCCGAAGCCCAGGCGGTGGACCGGTTAGTGGACCTCATCCGCGAGCACGGCAAGTGGGTTGACCCTGACTGAGCTCTCCCCATCGGACGCGGAGAGGGTGGCCGAAGGCCAGGTGAGGGAATGAGTGTCACACCCGACCTTGCCGCTAAGAGCCTGTTTGAAAAAGCCAGCCGTGGTAAGGCGAGGCTCCTGCCGAGCCGTTCGGTAGGATATTGGTTGCTGCCGTCGAGGCTCGGCAGGAGT
>CAINDV010000680.1 GCA_903847485.1 uncultured Verrucomicrobiota bacterium | reverse complement strand
TTCAAACGATAGAACTTGGACGGAGGCACGGCGGGGACGGTGATAGGAGTGGTTGCGCCGCTGGGCGAGTTGATCCAGTTCGACGGCGAGAGGCTGGTTGTCTCCTGCAAGACAAAGCCGGGCGTGGGCGGCGTCCACGAGATCGTGGCCCAGCCCGGCGCGGCGGGAATGATCGCCAGTGTCGGCGCGTTGGTGGTCTGCACGGCGATGGGCAGCGCCCAGTAACCGCCGGTGACGGAATACTGACCGTTGGTCAGCGGCCCGCCGGCATCCGGCTGGCCGACGGTGCCACTCACCGAATAGACGCCGCCGGTGCTGGTGCCGCCGCCGCCGGCGACCTTATACCAGTCAAGGGAATAGGTCTGGGCGGGGAGGGCTAACGGCACCAGCCAGAGCATCAAGCCGAGTAGTACCGGCTTCCAGCCGGTCTCTGACTTACTGAATAATGGAGACAGACGCGACGCCTGTCCTACGACGGTGCGTGGCTTCATTGGCCACCTCCGTTGCGGGTGTTGATAAGTTGCTCCAGCCGGTCGAGCCGCGCTTTCAATTCGGCGTTCTCGGCGCGCAGCGCAGCATTGTCGGACTCGACCTTCTGGTTCAACCCTTGGATCGCCGCCAGCGCCACGCCGTCGGCGTCCACGGTGCAGATGGAGGTGTCGGACGAGCCGAGCCCGAAGGCGGCTTTGAAATCCTGGGCCATCGGGCCGATGTGCGGGGAGTTCTGCTTGGTCTTGTAGTTCCATTGGCTGAGCGGCAGGGCGGCGACTTTGTCCAGCACCTCCCGCGGGTTGATCGGCGCGATGTTCTCCTTCAGATTGCGATCGCTCGACGGGTTGATCTCACCATGCACAATTAGGTCGTTCCTGATCTCAACCGCTCCACTGAAATACACCCAGTTTAATTCGTTGTGCACATTCATGATGGATTCGAAGCTCCCATCCGGAGAGTATTTGCCGATTTGAAAAAGGCGGTTACCGACTTCGTCGCTCGGGATCCCGATTCTCAAGTTTTGCGGATCCATAAACATGCCCCACCGGCCCAGCCCCGCCTTGGGGCCGCTGGTGAAGGCATCCCAGCCGCAGGTCAACATCGGGGCGTCGGCCGCCGGCAAAGCGATCCCCTGGCCATCGCGCAAGGTGGTGGTGCGGGCCGGGCTGCCGTCGGGGTTGAGGCCGATGACAAAATACAGGCCGCCGGGGACCGGACGTTGAAGGAGTTGGCCACGCCGGTGTTGAAGTCCACCCCATTAGCGTCGGCCCAGACAAAACAGCCCGGCAGGGGGGCCTTGGCGCGATAGCCCGCCGCAAAACTGTACATCCCGCCCACGTCATTTCCTCGGCCTCCCGGAACCATCCCGCCTTCCGCGCGGATCCAGTTACCGTAACCGCCCCCCAGGACGGCATAGGCGGCATCGGTTTTAATCTGGTTCTGATAACCGCCGCCCAGAAACGATTCCTCGGCGCCAACTTGAATGGCGTTTTCCGCCCCGCCGCCCAGAAACGAATGAAACGCCTTCGCCCCCAAGGTATTGTTTCTACCCCCGCCTAGAAAGGCATGACGGGAGTTGGCTTGAATCCAATTGTATTGGCCGCCGCCCAGGAAGGCGTAAGGAGAATTGGTGTCGATCCGGCACCCATCGCCTGCGCCCAGGAAAGCACGCTGGGAGTCGGCTAGAATCTCATTCGAATAGCCTCCGCCCAGGAAGGAATAGCAGGCATTCGAGGCAATGGTGTTGTAATACCCGCCACCGAGGAAAGAATAGTCCGCCCCGCCCCTAATTTGATTCTCAGACCCACCGCCAATGGAAGATGCGCGGCTGTTGATGGTGCAAGATGGTCCGACGATGAGGTTTGGCATATCAATGCCAAAGAAGCTGACATATTCCAAGCGCAAGGCCCGCGCCCCATTCACCCGCAGTTCCAGCGGCTGGTCGTCGGTGGTGCCTAGGAAATTGACTCCCGGCGTGGTGCCCGCGTTGCCTCCGAGTTGCCAGAAGGACGCGGCGTGCCGGCCATCCAGCAAATCGGCATTGAGGTTGGCCACAGCGTTCGTGCTGCCCACCGCGAACGGCGGGCCGGAGGGGGGATTGAAACTGACCGTGCCGGTGAAGGTCTGGTTGACGTTGCCGCTCAGGCTGCCGGCGCTGGGCGCGTAGAGGGCGTAGGGCGCGGGTGTGAGCGCTTGGCGCGGCGTGAGCGTGACGTAGGTGGACGCGCCGTTGGTCTTGGCCGCAATCTCCAGCCAGCGCGCCGCACCGGTGAAGAGGCCCGCGCCGAAGTCCAGCGTGACGGTAAATAGTCCGTTGGTTATGCCGGTGCCCAACTTGGGAACCGGGCTGCCCGCCGTGCCCGGACCGCTGGCGGTGTCGTAGAGCGTGAACCGCAAGTCGTAAGTCCCGGTCGCGGGGTTCACGCCGTCCGTGAGCCTTCCCTGGTAGGTGAAGGCGGTGGTGCCTTGGGCCAAGGCGGTGGCGGTGAGACCCAGCGCCAGCGCGCCGGACGATAGGTGACGCAGAATGCGTGACGTGTGCTGTGTGATGTTAATGTGCATAGGTGTTTAGTGTTTAGTTACCGGACATTGTACATTGGTTTATGGCTTGTGCAAACGATAGAACTTTGACGGGAGCACGGCGGGGACGGTTATAGGATTGGTTGGGCCGCTGGGCGAGTTGATCCAGTTCGTCGGCGCGAGGCTGGTTGTCTCCTGCAAGACAAAGCCGGGCGTGGGCGGCGTCCACGAGATCGTGGCCCAGCCCGGCGCGGCGGGAATGATCGCCAGTGTCGGCGCGTTGGTGGTCTGCACGGCGATGGGCAGCGCCAAGAATCCGCCGGTGAGTGAATACACGCCATTAGTCAGCGGCCCGCCGGCATCCGGTTGGCCGATGGTGCCACTGACGGCATAGACACCGCCGGTGCTGGTGCCACCGCCGCCGGCGACTTTATACCAGTCAATGGAATAGGTCTGGGCGGGGAGGGCCAACGGTGCCAGCCAGAGCATCAAGCCAAGTAGGACCGGCTTCCGGCCGCTTGCTAACTTGCTGAAAAATGGAGACAGGCACGGTGCCTGTCCTACGACGTGGCGTGGCTTCATTGGCCACCTCCGTTCACTTTCCGGGCCAGGATTTCCACCAGTGCCGTCAGCTCCGCCACTTGCTTTGCTATACACAGCGACATAATTCATTGCGGATGTATGCTGGAGGAAGTAAGGTTAGGTATGCGCCCGTTAACACTGTCCGCACCGGAGCACAGCCGCGCTGTGCTACAACAAG